>DATFJD010000287.1:0-14325 GCA_035269475.1 Halalkalibaculum sp. | reverse complement strand
TCAATCCTTTATCCCATCCAATGGCTTGCGGAAGGAATCCCTGGCTTTTTTGTAATCGGTGACCGACATCCCGGTTATTTGTTTAAACTGGTTGGATAGATGCGCCACACTGCTGTAGTTCAGCTTCCAGGCGATTTCACTGAGCGTCAGTTCCCCGTAAGAGAGCAGCTCCTTGACCCGTTCAATTTTTAGATGTATCAGGTATTTTTCGATGGTAATATCTTCGCTTTCTGAAAATATTGAGCTTAGGGAAGAGTAATTTTGATTCAGTTCAGCCGAAAGATACTCTGATAGCTTTGGCACTTCCTGTGATTCCTCCAGGTTCTGAACATAGTCAATCAGCAAGGTTTTAATCTGTTCAATGAGTTTCCGGTTCTTGCTTTGGATAAGTTCGAAGCCATACTCTTGTAGTTTTTTATTGATTTTATCGAATGGAACGGGGTCATCAGCCCCAACAACTGCCCTGCCAAGTTCAACTTCCATTACCTCCAAACCCATTTCCTGCAGTGATTCTGTTACCACCATTACACACCTCGGACACACCATATTTCTTATGTGAAGCTGCTGCTTTTGCTTTTCTGCCATAGTAAATCAGTTTTAAATTCTTTTGCAATGAAGGAAATTTTTGTAGCTTATACAACGTTTCTAAGGCCATGATATCAAAATTCAAAACATATCGCCTCTTTTCGGCCCTTGCGCTGATACTCTTTATGGGTAGTGTAGTACTGCCCGGCAGTATTTCTGCGGCTACTCTTTTTTGCGATATGCCGATGGCGGAAATGCACAACAATCCCCAAAACTGCTGTGATATTGACCATGCAGAAAAAGCGGATCATCACCGCGGGGATCCTGCTGATGAAGATTGCGATGCCGATAAGATATGCCTTCACATCCTTTCCCCTGACCAATCGGAAGTAAATGCCGTAGTTGGCCAGCAGGCAAAGAAACTGGTGGCAGCCGTAACAGCGTCTGCTGAAACAGTAAGTCCTGCAGATATCCTTGGTAATGCCGAAATTTTTTCCCTTTTCTCAGAGATACCCAATAATTCCCCTCCCATCTTTTTGCTTAACAGCACCTTTCTGAATTAGTCGTTAGTTAAAATTCAGCCTCAATTCTACCTGAGGTTCTACAAACCTAATACGCTGCACCTGGCACGTATTTCGGATTGCTTATTTCGTCGTTCTCACGACTCAATACTCATGAATCACGACTAATTCAATGCTTGATAAAACCATACGTTTCTTTCTCGAAAATAAGCTCATTGCCGTTCTCCTGCTGCTTTCAATGGTAGGCTGGGGCATAGCAGTGGCACCTTTTGACTGGGATATTGACATTCTGCCGCGAGATCCTGTCGCCGTGGATGCCATCCCTAATCTGGGCCAGAACCAGCAAATCGTCTATACGCGGTGGAGCGGGCGTTCCCCTCAGGATGTAGAAGACCAGATTACCTACCCGCTGACCACACAGCTGCTGACGGTTCCCGGTGTGAAAACGGTGCGCAGCACCTCTATCATAGGGATGTCAAGCATCTATGTAATATTTGATGAAGATGTGGATTTCTACTGGAGCCGGTCACGCATACTTGAAAAACTTAACTCTCTTCCTTCGGGTACCCTACCGGGAGGAGTACAGCCTTCGCTGGGGCCCGATGCCACCGGGCTCGGCCAGATCTTCTGGTACACCCTGGAAGGACGCGACCGGAATGGCAATCCTGCCGGCGGCTGGGACCTGCAAGAGCTGCGAAGCCTCCAGGATTTCTATGTAGGCTATGGACTTTCCTCGGCGGAAGGCGTATCAGAAGTGGCGCCTATTGGCGGATTTATCAGCGAGTACCAGGTGGATGTGGATCCCGAATCTATGCAGGAATACGGCATATCCATGACGGAGGTATTCAACGCTGTGCGCAATAGTAATGCCGAAGTGGGTGCCCGGACCATTGAGATGAATAATGTTGAGTACCTGGTAAGGGGTCTGGGCTATATTAAAAACCTGGATGACCTCGAGCAGGCCGTTGTAAAAGTAGTGGAAAATACCCCTATTCGCATAGCCAATGTTGCAAAAGTCAGCAGAGGCCCTGCCCTTCGCCGCGGTGCCCTGGATAAAGCCGGTGCAGAAGCGGTTGGAGCGGTAGTCGTTGCCAGGGAGGGCGCCAATCCCATGGAGGTTATTGAGAATGTTAAGAGCAAGATTAATGAAATTTCAGCCGGCCTTCCCTCCAAAACACTGGACGACGGCACGGTTTCGAAAGTATCCATCGTCCCATTCTACGACCGGGGTGAACTGATCCAGGAGACGCTCGGCACCCTGGAAGAGGCGCTGTCCCTGGAAACGCTTATTACCATTATTGTAATTGTGGTGATGGTACTGAACTTGCGCACCTCATTCCTCATATCGGGAATGCTGCCGGTTGCCATACTCATGACCTTTATAGCTATGAAACTGGCCGGGGTCGATGCCAACATTGTATCTCTATCCGGTATAGCCATTGCAATCGGTACCATTGTTGATATGGGTATCGTATTGTCGGAAAACATGCTGCAGCATATGCAGCGAGCCGATGAAAAAGAATCCCTGCTCGAAGTAATCTATCGTGCTACAACCGAAGTGGCCCATGCCATCATCACGGCCATCACTACGACCATCGTAAGTTTTCTGCCGGTATTTACCATGGTGGCCGCTGAAGGAAAGCTATTCAAGCCCCTGGCATTTACCAAGACCTTTGCGCTGGTCGCTTCCATCATCATTGTGATTACCCTTATCCCTCCTTTTGCGCACTGGTTCTTCTCCATAAAGATCAGGAAACGCCCTTTCAAGCTGGCGTGGAACGGTTTATTGGTTATTGGCGGGCTGATTGTAGCCATTGGTTACCTCCCCTGGGCCGGACTGGTACTGATCGGCTTCGGGCTGCTTAATGGCGCCGCGCTGTTTACAGACAATAAATTTCAGCACCGGCTGCCCACGCTTAATATGGCTTTGATAGTCCTTGCGGTAACCTGGCTGCTGACCCGCGCCTGGCTGCCCCTCGGGCCGGGTGTCTCGCTGTTTGGAAATTTCATTGCAGTAGCTCTGCTGCTCTCGATTATCATGGGCAGCTTTTGGCTGGTTATTTACTACTATGAGCCGATTCTGGACTGGTGCCTGCGAAAAAAAGGACTCTTTCTGACAATTCCGGTCTCTTTTTCTGTACTGGCCCTGGTAATTTGGCTGGGATTCTCGACCGTATTCGGTTTCCTTGCCAGCGGCTTTGATACCGTCGGCTTAAATATCAGAACCACTGCTCCCTGGCAGGCGGCGCAAGCTACCTTCCCGGGACTGGGTGAAGAGTTTATGCCCCCGCTGGACGAGGGCTCCTTTTTACTGATGCCAACCACCATGCCGCATGCGGGTATTGAGGAAACCATGGATGTGATGCAAAAAATTGACATGCGGGTTGCATCCATTCCGGAAGTAAAAAGTGTGGTAGGCAAGATGGGTCGGACGGAATCAGCACTGGACCCCGCTCCCATCTCCATGTACGAAAATCTTATAACCTACAAGACCGAATATAAAACCGACGAAAGCGGACACCGGGTACGGTTCAGAACGGATCAGGACGGAGACTTTGTGAGGGATGAAAACGGGGAGCTGATACCCGATGCAGGTGGAAAATATTACCGCCAATGGCGTGACGAGATTAACTCTCCGGATGATATCTGGAATGAAATTGTTAAAGCGGCCGATATGCCCGGGACTACCTCCGCTCCAAAACTGCAGCCCATTCAAACGCGTCAGATCATGCTGCAATCCGGGATGAGGGCACCTATGGGAATCAAAGTAAAAGGCCCGGATCTGGAAACCATAGAAAATTTCGGCCTCCGCCTGGAAGGGCTGCTGCAGCAGGTGCCGGGCATAAAACCCTCTTCGGTATTCGCCGACCGCATTGTTGGCAAGCCTTACCTCGAGATTGATGTAGACCGCAATAAAATAGCCCGATACGGCATATCCATGCAACAGATGCAGCACTTTATTGAAGTTGCACTGGGCGGCGTTACCCTCACCAATACGGTGGAAGGCCGAGAGCGATACCCCGTTCGCGTGCGTTATGCCCGGGAGCAGCGTGACGACCCCGAAAAGATTAAAAGGATGCTGGTGCCTACCGGCATGGGCACCCAGGTACCGCTGGCACAACTGGCTGAGATACGGTACCGGCAGGGCCCTCAAGCCATTAAAAGCGAGGATACCTTTTTAATAGGATATGTAATATTTGATCGCGTGGATGGTGTAGCGGAAGTCGATGCCGTGCAAAATGCCCAGATCTTTTTGCAGGAAAGAATAGACTCCGGAGAGCTGGAGGTTCCGGCCGGAATCAGCTATGAATTTGCCGGCAGCTATGAAAACCAGGTGCGCGCTTCGAAAAGGCTCGCCATCATACTTCCTATTGCCCTGCTGCTGATCTTTCTGATTATCTACTTCCAATTCAAATCGGTGCCGACCACGAGCATGATCTTCAGCAGCATATTCGTGGCTTGGGCAGGAGGTTTTATCCTGGTTTGGCTGTATGGACAGCCCTGGTTTATGGACTTCAGCCTTTTTGACACTAATATGAGGGAACTCTTCCAGATGGGTACGGTCAATCTCAGCATAGCCGTTTGGGTCGGCTTCATTGCCCTATTCGGTATTGCTGCGGAAGGCGGCGTGGTGATGGCCACCTATCTTGACCAGGTATTCGACAGGGACAAACCGGGTACCCTGCAGGAAATTAAGGCGGCTGTACAGGAAGCTGCCGGCAGACGAATTCGTCCGACTATGATGACCACGGCAACCACCATCCTGGCCTTGATACCCGTGCTTACCTCAACCGGACGCGGAGCAGACATCATGGTTCCGATGGCCATTCCAAGTGTAGGCGGCATGTTCCTGCAAATCATCACGCTGTTTGTGGTTCCGGTGCTCTATGCGGGCTGGAAGGAGTGGCAGCTGAAGAGAAGGCTTTCTGAATAATTTTTTAACTGAATTTTAAGGAGATGAAAAATATTTATTTAATAATCAATTTGCTAAAAAGTGCCACACGCTGCTTAACCGCAAAGAACGCGGAGGATACGCAAAGGCCGCGAGGCATGCTTCTGATATTCGCTAATCGAGGAGATAAATTGTGCTTTCTGCAAATAAAGCTGGTTCTCCTGCTATTCATAGTGTTTCCGGTAACACTGATGGCACAACAACCGGATAGCACCGAATCGCAGCTGGATCACTACCTGGTCGTGGCTGCGGAGAACAACCCCTCCCTTAAGGCGGAATACCAAAAATACCTTTCGGCCCTTGAAACAGTGCCCCAGGTACATGCACTGCCCGACCCGGAGCTATCTTTCGGGTATTTTATCAATCCCATAGAAACACGGGTCGGCCCGCAGCAGGCCCGCTTCGGACTTACACAAATGTTTCCGTGGTTCGGTACGCTGGGAGCCAGAGGAGATGCTGCCACTGAAATGGCAAAAGCCGGGTTTGAAGGTTTCCGGGAAGCCCGCAACCGGCTCTTCTTTGAAGTACAAAAAAAGTGGTATCGCCTGTACCATATCGATCAGTCCATTCGCATCATGCAGGAGAATATCAGCATACTTGAAACATTCGAATCACTGGCAATGCGAAGATACGAAGCCGGACAGGTCGGACAGGTGGATGTGCTGCGGGTGCAGATTGAAAAAGAGGATTTAAAGACGCGGCTGGAACTTATAAAAGACAACCGTAAAGTATCCCGCCGGGAATTCCGCGAGTTACTCAACGTTGGCGCCGGGGAACAGATCCTAATTGCTGACAGTCTTGAAAGCCGCGGCCTTGAATTATCACTGCAAGAGCTCGAGCAGCAAATCATGAACCAAAATGCCCGGCTGTCGAGACTAGATTACGAAGCGGCATCGGCGAAAAATTCTATTGAGGCAGCTCGTAAAGACGGCTTGCCAAAATTCGGCCTGGGGGTGGATTATATAGTAACCGGTGAACGAGACATGGCATTGACAGATAACGGCAGGGATGCCGTCATGGCCCGTGCCGGCATACAAATTCCATTATACCGGAAAAAATACCGGGCGAAACAAAAGCAGGCACAGATTGAACTTCACAGGGTTCAAAACCGGAAGGCTGCCGCACAAAATCGCCTGCTGACACAACTGGAACAGGCAATCAGAGATTATGATGACGCCCAGCGCCGGGTCAGCCTGTACCGTAATGTACAAATTCAAAGAACCCGCCAGGCAATCAATATTTTAACCGAACAGTACGCCACTTCAGCTACCGACTTTGAGGAACTGCTGCGGCTGCAGCGAAAACTTCTGGACTATGAACTGGCCCGGGAAACCGCACAGGTCGATCAGAATACCGCTGTCGCATACATCGAGTACCTGTATGGCAAATATAACGTAAAATTAGAATCAGTAGAAGGTATAAAGTAGTAAGTAGCGAGTACTTTATACTTTATACTCATTACTCAAGACTAAAAATGACCATGAAAACACAAATCGATTTTCAACAGATTATCAAAACAGCCGGAATTCTATTCATAGGACTGCTGCTGGGCTGGCTGTTTTTTGGCGGATCTTCCGGTCAACCGGAATCCATGAATGAACATGTACAGGAAGCTCATACAGATGAACAGGGCAATATGGTATACACCTGCAGCATGCACCCTAATGTGCGGGAATCAGAGCCCGGAAACTGCCCTATTTGCGGCATGGAACTGATTCCGGTAAACAGCGGCTCCGCTGATGAGGAAGATAACCCATATGAGCTGACCATGACCCCGGCGGCCATGAAGCTTGCGGAAGTGCAAACTACCCGGGTTATCAGGGATGTGGCTGTCAACAATATCCGCATGCCGGGAAAAGTCGTGGTGGATGAGCGCCGTATTTCTAATGTCACTGCTCACTTCCCCGGAAGAATCAAAGAGCTCTATGTTGACTTTACCGGCGAGCGGGTCAATAAGGGGCAGCGCCTTGCATCCATTTACTCACCGCAGCTGCTTACCGCCCAGCGAGAACTGCTGGAAACCGGCAAGCATAAGGAGCAGAATCCTGCCCTCTACCAGGCCACCCGCCGCAAGCTTAAGCTGTGGGAACTGCCCGAAGAGGAAATCAACAGAATCGAGAACAGCGGCGAAGTGATGACTGAGATTGATATTGTTTCACCCGCAGAAGGCTATGTGCTGAATAGGAATATTTCTACCGAAGACCATGTGATGGAAGGCACGGTGATGTATAAGATAGCCAACCTTTCAAAAGTTTGGGTGGTATTCAATGCCTATGAAAGCGACTTGGCAACTCTTGATGTCGGCGATGATGTCTCCTTCAACGTGGATGCCTACCCGGGAGAAACCTTTAATGCCCAGATCACCTACATCGATCCGGTTTTGGACCCCCAGTCCCGAACAGCCAATGTACGAGCCGAAGCGCATAACGAAGGCCGAAGGCTCAAGCCGCAAATGCTGGCAGAAGGCATCATATCTTCTCAGGTATCAGGTGGCCAGGGCCAGCTGCTGGTACCAAAATCGGCCGTATTGTGGACCGGCGAACGCTCCGTGATTTATGTAAAAAAACCGAACACCGAGCAACCCACCTTTGAATTCCGGGAGGTAGTACTGGGCCAGCGTGTGGGCGACCGGTATGTCGTGAAGTCCGGTGTCAGTGAAGGAGAAGAGGTGGTGACCAACGGCAACTTTAAAATCGACAGCGCCGCCCAATTGTCCGGCAAAGCCAGCATGATGAACCGCGAACCCAGCGGAAGGAAGCCTGCGGTGCACGATCACGGCTCTATGGAGATGGACGCAGCCGAAGAGAAGAAATCCAAGCCGGAATCAGGCTCCGCAAAAACCGACACCACAGAACATCAGCATAGCGGGCACCTGGATGTACTGGTAGAAAAATACCTGGATATTAAAAATGCACTGGCCAATGACCGGATGGAAGAGGCAAAAAAATACCTTCAACCCTTTATGGATGAGGTGAAGCAAAGCTCCGAAATGACACAACATCCCGAGCATACCGAAAAGCATAGCCGGCACCATGCCGCCATGCTTGAGTCTGTTGAGGCAGCTGCAAATGCCAAGAGCGATGACGCGTTTCGCAAAGCTTTTGCCGGTATATCCGAACACCTTACAAAAGCGCTGCAGAACCAGAATTACGAAGAACAGACTTTATACCTGCAGTTTTGTCCGATGGCAGTAAATGGTGAGGGAGCCACCTGGCTAAGCACTACAAAAGAAATCAAAAATCCTTATATGGGCCGGCAAATGCCCGGCTGCGGGGAGACCAAGACTGAAATCCAGTCCTTAAACTAAACCGTTTTTACCGGAAAAATATTATAAGACATAGCCGTAATTATGTAACGCAATAGTCCCTAACCATACCTAGCTTACGCACAGATTGAGCCGGAAGGCATCAAAAATGACTGTTTTAATATTTGAAACGGTTCTCCTAATAAAGCATAGTGAGGAAAAAAATGAACGGGGAAAATCATAATAACAAGCACTCAGGTTCAGATCATGGTGACAAGCCTGAACAAGGCCACCACGACCACCACCGCCACATGCTTGAAGATTTCAAAAAGCGGTTCTGGATCTCCCTGATTGTTACCGTTCCCATCCTGCTGCTTTCTCATATGCTGCAGGAGCTGGTGGGTTTAGGTGAACTTTTGCACTTCAGCGGCGACCTCTATATCTCATTTATCCTCTCCTCATTTGTTTATTTCTATGGGGGCTGGCCCTTTCTTAAAGGGCTGTACCGTGAGATTACGAAGAAACAGCCGGGAATGATGACGCTGATAGGTATCGCCATTACCGTTGCCTACGCCTACAGCACTGTGGTAGTTTTCGGGGTGGAAGGCGAAGTGTTCTTTTGGGAGCTGGCTACCCTGGTCGATATCATGCTGGTTGGACACTGGATAGAGATGCGATCTGTGATGAGTGCCTCCCGTGCCCTGGAAGAACTTGCGGAACTGATGCCCGGCGAAGCCCATCGCATCAATGATAATGGTTCTACCGAAGATATCCCTCTTCAGGAATTGAAAAAAGGGGACCGGCTGCTGGTTAAGCCAGGTGAAAAAATTCCGGCAGACGGCGTCGTGATTGAAGGAAAGTCATCGGTAAATGAATCACTGATGACGGGTGAGTCAAAACCTGTAAGCAAGGCCGAAGATGATGAAGTAATAGGAGGTTCGGTTAACGGGGAGGGCTCCCTTACTATTGAGGTGAAAAAGACCGGGGAAGACTCCTTCCTTTCACAGGTTATCAAGCTGGTTAAGGAAGCCCAGGAAAGCAAATCCCGGACCCAGGATCTCGCCAACCGGGCTGCGTTCTGGCTAACCTTCATAGCACTCGGTGCCGGTATCCTGACCTTTTTCGGGTGGACCTTCTGGTCAACCCAGAGTTTCGTTTTTGCACTCGAACGTACCGTAACCGTAATGGTTATTACCTGTCCACATGCATTGGGGCTGGCGGTACCGCTCGTCGTTGCCGTATCCACCTCATTGGCTGCCCGCAACGGGTTCCTGATCCGTAATCGCACCGCTTTTGAGCAGGCCCGTTCATTGGATGCCATCATTTTTGACAAGACCGGTACCCTGACGGAAGGCGAGTTCGGGGTAACCGATGTGGCCTTGTTTAACAACCGCTACGAAAAAAATGAGTTGCTTAAAATTGCTGCTTCCGTGGAGCAGAACTCTGAACACCCGCTGGCTAAAGGGATACTGAATGCCGCTGATGAGATCTATGAGGTAAAAGAGTTCAACTCTATTACCGGCAAAGGCATTGAAGGAAAGGTTAACGACAGCCACGTGCTTGTGGTAAGTCCGGGTTATCTTAGAGAGCAGTCGATAGAACTGCCAAGGGAAGACTATGAAACACTTTCAAGCCAGGGTAAGACGGTAGTCTTTGTCATCATAGACGATAACCTGGAAGGCGCAATTGCATTGGGCGACCGGATCCGGGAGAGTTCTTACGGGGCTATTAAGAAGCTTAAGCAGATGGGCATTCAGTGCATGATGCTTACCGGTGATAACAGGCAAACTGCCGCCTTCGTTGCCGGCGAGTTAGGGCTGGATGATTTCTTTGCCGAAGTACTGCCCGATGAGAAGGCCAGCAAAGTGAAGGAGGTGCAGGAAAAAGGTTATAAAGTTGCAATGACCGGTGACGGAGTGAATGATGCCCCTGCCCTGGCTCAGGCGGATGTGGGTATCGCCATCGGCGCCGGATCTGATGTAGCCGTTGAAACTGCGGATATCATATTGACCGAAAGCGATCCCGATGATGTGGCTGCGGTTATACAGCTGGCTAAAACGACCTATAGAAAAATGATTCAAAACCTGTTCTGGGCTACGGGCTATAACGCTTTTGCCATCCCGCTGGCTGCCGGAGTTCTCATTAATTACGGAATCATCCTGAGCCCGGCTGTCGGCGCGGTACTGATGTCAATGAGTACGGTCATTGTTGCCATCAACGCACGTTTCCTGAAAATTGAACGCTAAAACGGAGGTACTTATGAAACTTATCAAAGCCTATATCAGGCCCGGGTTGCTGGAAGAAGTTTACTCGGCTCTACGTAAAGAGGGGCATAGCTCGATGACGGTTTTTAAAGGCGAGGGAACCGGCCGGTTCAGTGACCCTGAGAGCCTTCACGGATCCCTGGATTTTCCTGCCATGCACACCAGGGTGGTTAAAGTTGAAATTGCGGCAGAACAAGAAAACTGTGATTCCATTATAAGGATTATAAAAGAACATGCCCATACCGGCGGCAGGGGCGACGGGGTGCTATTCGTTTCCCCGATAGAACATGCCGAACGGATACGGGACGGCCTGCAGGGCCCTGAGGTACTTAATTGAAAGGAAGAATATTTATTAAACCAAAAAACGAGGTGTTGATATGAAACGCTTGACAGTACTAACCATAACATTCATTATAACTTTTCTAACTATTTCAAACGACAGTTTTGCCCAGAAAGGGCAGGAGAACATGCAGCAACAGAAACAGCAAATGATGGAGATGATGCAAGACTCTACCATGCGCACCATGATGATGCAGCACATGGCTCAAAGACCGGAAATGCGCCGGCAAATGATGCAGCACATGATGCAAAACATGCAGCCAGACAGTGCTAAGATGAATATGGGAAACATGCAGAAGATGATGAATAATCCGCAAATGAAAGAGCGCATGAAGAAGCATGTTGAAATGATGCAAGCCATGTTGGATGGCGAAGAGATGAACCATTCGGAGATGATGTCACAGATGAAAGACTCCGGCATGATGCGAATGCACATGATGTGTATGCAAATGATGCAGGGCGACATGAAGAATCAGAAAGGAATGATGCAGGGAAAGATGAATCATAAGCATCACAACTGATTTAATCACCGGAAGACACTTTCAGTCAAATAAATCGAACTTATCATCAAATAGTATTGTGTTATGCATTGGATGGACGGATTTGGCGGAGGCTGGATGATGCTCCTGTGGTGGGGCATCATCATAGCCGTCATCATTATCATTGTTAAACTTTTATCCTCCAGGGGTAGCCGACAAAATCAGAAATCTGCAATTGAGATATTAAAAGAACGTTACGCGAAGGGGGAAATAAGCAAAGAAGAATTCGAGGAAAAGAAACAGGATATTCTTAGCTGAACAGACGCTGACCGTAAAACAATCTAACTCAAAATAATTTAGACTGAGGAAATAGCTATGAGTTATTACATTTCTAAAAAAGTTGACTACAATTTTGAACAGGCTATTGAAAAAGCCACTGAAAGACTCAAAGAAGAGGGGTTCGGGGTTCTCACTGAAATAGATGTTAAAGATACCCTGAAAAAGAAACTGGATGTGGATTTCAAAAAATACCGCATATTGGGTGCCTGCAATCCCGGATTCGCTCACCAGGCACTGCAGCATGAGGATAAAATCGGTACCATGCTTCCCTGCAACGTCATCGTTGAAGAACATGATGACGGAGGCGTAGAGATATCCGCCGTAGATCCCATGGCTTCCATGCAGGCGGTAGAAAATGCTGAACTCGCAGCCATAGCGGGAGAAGTTAAATCAAGGCTGGAAAAGGTTATTGAAGCGGTTTAAACAACCTTGCCGACTGTAATTTTGATTTAAATAGCACCTATATGGGTTTTTTTGAACTCTATGGTGAATCCGCAAAAACGGCACTTGGGTTTTTCTGGAAATCAGGCTGGGCTTTTGTGCTGGGTTACTTTGTCAGTGGCATGATCCAGGCTTTTGTACCCAAAAAGGAACTCACCAAATATATGGGAGAGGCCGGTTTCAGAAGCATCTCTCTTTCCACATTCTTTGGAGCAGTTTCTTCCTCCTGTTCTTTTGCCGCACTGGCCGCCGCCCGTTCACTGGTCAAGAAAGGAGCCCATTTTGTTGCAGCTGTGGCCTTTATGTTTGCCTCAACAAACCTGGTCATTGAGCTGGGCATACTGATACTCATTTTCCTGGGCTGGCAGTTTCTGGCTGCTGAAATTGTCGGCGGACTCATACTCATTGCTATCAGCAGCTTTCTTATAAAGCTGACTTATCCGGAGAGTTGGCTGGAAGCGGCACGAGACAAAGTAGAAAGCGAAGGCGACGGGCTGACTGAAGATTTTGACTGGAAAAAGCGCATCAAAAGCAAAGAAGGATGGCAGCTGGTCGGCCATAAATTTGTAAACGACTGGAAAATGGCCTGGGAAGATATACTGATCGGGTTTACCATTGCCGGTTTTGTGGCCGTGCTGGTTCCCGAATCTTTCTGGACCACCCTGTTTCTTGCCGATGCTCATCACCTGCCCGACTGGCTGGTCGCCCTGGAAAATGCCCTCGTCGCTCCCTTCGTTGCCGCTGCTACCT
The DNA here is from genome assembly GCA_035269475.1 of Halalkalibaculum sp. Taxonomy (GTDB): domain Bacteria; phylum Bacteroidota; class Rhodothermia; order Balneolales; family Balneolaceae; genus Halalkalibaculum. The sequence continues at coordinate 1,471 of DATFJD010000287.1, read as the reverse complement.
TCATCGGATCCATGGGTAATATTCCGCTGGCAACTGTCTTGAATGAAAACGGGGTGCTTTTTGCCGGCATCATGGGATTCATCTATTCCGACCTGATGGTACCGCCACTGGTACATATCAATGCCAAATATTACGGGTGGCGAGTGGCTCTATATATTGCCGGTATCATGTTTGTCAGCATCGTCATAACAGCACTTATTTTAAACGGGCTCTTTTCAGCCTTAGGCATAGTGCCCGAAAGCGAACGGGCCATTGCTGAAATAACCCAGTTTAAAATCGATTACACATTCTGGATGAATCTGGTGTTCATTTGGATTGCAGGCTGGCTGGTATGGCAAAACAAGAGATATTTGCAGGATCATGAAATGGAAATGATGGAAATGGAAAGCGGCGGCCGGCTGAAAAAAACCATCGTTTACCTGTTCATTTTCATACTCCTATTCGGTTTAACTGCGTTCCTTATCACTGCAATACTATAGCTCCGGAATACGATAACATCTCAGGTTAAGCCCTTCTTAGTCAATCAAAACAGGAATAGGGCGGCGAGCTCGCAGCCCATGACCCATGGCTCCCCGTCGTTGCCTGAACCATTTATTCCATTTTCTTCACTTCCCAGGCAACCCTCCTCCCTGTTTTACTGTATAGGCAATTGAAACTGACAAGAAACATTCAGGAAGACTGAATGGAATCGTAATCCAATTTCAAAAAAGAATTGAATTATGAACACGCGCAAAAGCATATTCCGATATTCTTCTTTAGTGCTCTCTGTAATACTTCTATTCTTTATGATCCATGCCTGTGGTACCGAAACCGAAGGAGGTTCTGAAAAACTTTTCGAAAGCAATAACCTCGCCCAGGGCGAAACATTCAGCTATACCTTTCAGGATGAAGGAACCGTAGATTATTACTGTGAAATCCATCCCTCACAAATGCAGGCTACTATAACAGTGAGCGAAAGTGCCGAAATCAGCGAACGTGATACGGTGGAAATGGAAAACTTACAGTTTAATCCGGATCAGCTTACCATAGCACCGAACACCGAGATTGTCTGGATTAACAGAGACGGCGAATCTCATACTGTTGTCAGCGGAAACCCGTCTACCGATAACGGCGATATTTATTAAAGAATTCACGCTCTAAGAACCTTCCTTCCCTCCTCCCCCGACTGACTCCATAATACCTATACGGGGGAGGTTTATCTTTAATGAGCAATTACCGGCTATCCGCCTATCGACGTCAAAGGTCTCACAGCACTTGAATAAGTACCGATTGCACTTCGGACTTTATACAAACCTTCCTGCGTATGATTATTTATTCTGTATGCACTTTATATTTTTTATTTTGTTGCAACCCAAATTCAACATGATCTGATATCCAATGAGTTTAATACCGGAATGGGCCCCCAATATTCATCCAATCCTTGTACACTTCCCTATCGCCCTGATTTTTATGGCATTTTTAATGGATATTC
>DATFJD010000286.1:0-11699 GCA_035269475.1 Halalkalibaculum sp. | reverse complement strand
GATGAAATCCTTCCTGTCCCGGCCGGCGATCTGTCTGTCACTCGATTTCTCTGCTCGTCCCTGAATAGTCCATTTCGCCCCTCAGATCGAACATTTCGTCATGCCTTGCGTAATTTTAGTAGCATCAAAAACCGGACTTTTTGTAACATGAATGCGAGCGGCTTATAGAAAAGGATTGTACATTAGGATAATCCGGCGCGTTCAGCAGCTAATAAATAGCTATTAATTTTCATGTTACAGAGTCAGAATAAAAGGGGTTTGGTGATTAAATCACTAGTCATTATTGGCCTTTGGACCGTCGTGACACTTTTAATTTCATCCATTACCATTTTAACCACTATCCAGGAGGGGTCGGATATTGATTTTTGGGGGATAGTCTGGTTTGAAATAATATGTATCTCACCCTGGATTATTCTGACCCCGGCTGTCATCTGGCTTGCGCGCAACTATAAGCTGGAATCGGAAAATTTCTATACCACTGTAGGGGTTCATCTCACGGCCATGCTCCTGGTTTTTAGTATTCATTCGGTGGTACAAAGCTATACCGTTTTAGTATTCTATGATGTCTCATTTACATGGACTTATATAGAGAGAGATTTTCTTGGATTTATTGATATGAGGGTGATGCTCTATGCCGGTATACTGCTTGGCGTATATACCCTGGATTTTCAACGAAAGAACCGGCAAATAGAACTTAAAGAACCTCGCCTGAAAGCTGAGCTGAACCAGGCTAAATTTCACGCTCTCATTAATCAGATTCAGCCCGATTTTCTGATGGAAACGATTGATGCCATCAAATTCAGCCTGAACAATGGAGAAGAGGAATCTGAAGAAATTCTAAACGAATTCAGCGACCTCCTCAGAATTATGCTTACCAATGTGAATAAAGATGAAGTAGTACTGGAAAATGATCTTGAAGCCTTCCGCCTGTATTCAGGGATATTAAAAAAACGGCTTGGGCAGGAGATCATGATCGAAGAAAATATCGAAGAACAGTGTAAAAATGTGCTGGTGCCGTCATTTTTAATACTTATACCGGTATTCGAACAAATAGTTGATTCTATCAATCCCGGTGTAAACCTCATTCGAAAGATCAGCTATAACGCGAAGACAGAGGGTGGGAATTTATACCTTGAAGTTTCGGTAGAGGGACAGAATTTGCCCTATAAAGAAGTGCCGAAATTTCTTAGAAACACGGAAATTTTAAAAATTGTGGAGAAGTATCAGAACAGGTATCAAGATGTAGACTTTAAAACCCAAACAGGGGAGAGCCTCATCGCCATAAAACTGGTTTTCCCTTTTATATCATCAGAAGCAGAGGAAATAAATGCAATGATGGATTCGGAAAAGGTAACAGAAAGTAATATTCCCGGACCATGAGCTCAATCTATTACAAAATAAAGCAGGAAAAGCTGATCATGGCCATTGCCGTGACCGTGTGGTTATTCCTTTTCCTAACCACGATTAGCAAATCATATGCCTACGTCACCAGAAATAATCTGGAATTGGACCTGGGTTTTTTGGTTATACGCGCTTTTCTGATGTGGGCCGTAATTGCACTATTTACCCCTCTCTGGGTCAAACTAGGCCGCCGGCTTTTCTCTAAAGATTCCAGCCTGCTTATTTTTGGCATCCATATTCTTGTAAGCATCCTTATTGTGCCGGTTTATGCGGTAGTTTACCGTCTTTTGATGATGTTTTTCTGGTATGATTCCCCTTGGGAACTGGCTTATATCATTGAAGCTATTCCCACCATTATGACCTCCTATGGCATTATCGGCCCGCTTTCTTACTGGCTGACTATAGGTGCTTATTATTTAAAAAAGTATTATGACCAGTATAAAGAGAGGCAGTTACGGAATATGGAGATGAAGGCCGAGCTGGCGTCCATCCGGCTGCATGTGTTGAAAGTGCAGCTACATCCTCACTTCCTTTTTAATACGCTGCATAATATTAATTCACTTATTTATGAAGAGCCCGACACGGCCAAAAGGTTGCTGAATCTTTTGAAAAGGTTTCTAAACATATCCATCAAGCGGGTTAACCAGCAGCTGGTACCCTTGATGGACGAGCTGGAGTTTACCGGCACGTACCTGGCTATTGAAAAGACACGATTCAGCAACCGGTTGAACATTGAAACCAGCATAAAAGATGAGACGCTTGAGGCGCTGGTCCCCAGCTTTATCCTGCAGCCGCTGGTAGAAAATGCGGTAAAGCATGGAATTTCAAAAAAAATGAAGGCCGGTATCCTGAAAATTACATCAGAAAGAGATGGCGATTTTTTAAATTTATCCGTAGAGGATAATGGCCCGGGCCTTAACGGCAAACTCAATGAGCAGGGGATAGGCCTGGAGAATATCAGGCAGCGCTTGAACCAGCTCTATTCCCAAAATTCATTTGAACTTAGTACTTCGCCCTTAGGCGGACTGAAGGTAGGCATTCAAATACCCTTTACAACGAAACAAACAAATGCGGTGGTAAACAATGGATAAAAAAATTCGCACTGTTGTAGTTGATGATGAACCCCTGGCATGCAAGCGTCTAGAAAAATTATTAAATGAAGATGAAGAAATAGATCTCCTGAAACTCTGCGGCAATGGAGAGGAAGCGATAGAGGTGATAAGCAGCCGGGAACCCGACCTGGTATTCCTGGACATCCAAATGCCGGAGATCAACGGCTTTGAAGTGCTGCAGCAAATTGATCAGCATAAAGTGCCCTTGATAATTTTTGTCACGGCATATGATGAATATGCCCTGAAAGCATTTGATGTCCATGCGCTTGATTACCTGATGAAACCCTTTAAAAAAGAGCGATTTTTCGAATCCCTGGAGCGTGCTAAAAAAGCCTTGCAGCAGGATAACAGGGCTCAGATCCATGAAAAAATTGAAAACCTGCTAACTTACATTGATGACTCCGGCGGCCCCTTGTCGAGGATTCTGGTAAAATCGTCCGGACGCTACTTTTTTCTGAAGACAAGTGATATTGACTGGATTGAATCGGCAGGAAATTATGTGCGCATCCACTCCAAAGGGAGCCACTACCTGATAAGGGAGACTATGATCAATATGGAAAAGAAGCTTAATTCCGATACCTTCTTCAGAATTCACCGTTCAACCATTATCAATGTTGAGAAGGTCAAAGAACTGGAGCAGTGGTTCCACGGCGACTACCAGGTGATTATGTACAACGACCACAAGCTTACTATGAGCCGCAACTATAAAGAGCTCCTGGAGAGATTTAGTTGAAAGTTCAAAATCAAAAAGACTTTAAAGGATAGGGATTCAGAAAGAACTGCTCCTTTACAATAGAATGCGGTGCATACCGGTTACTATTCAATGAGGAAATCTATGTGACGTTCTTTTATGATATCAGGGGCAATAGAGGTTGAAAACCTGAAAACTGCCCGGTATTTACCCGGGTCAAGATCTGCCGTTTTAATTTCGATCTCTTCTTTGCTCGTTTCCGCAGCCGAGCTAAAATTTAAGGTGAGCCTGATACCCGTATCTTCCAGCTTTCTCCGCTTTTTACGCTTAATGGAGTATTCCACACGGTAGTTGTATAGATTCTCGGCATTGGGCTTAAGGTGGTAGACTTCAAAGTAAACCGATAGATTCTTGCCGCCGGGAAGTAGATCATTCTCCGGAACTGTAAATGCGAACTGCTTAAAATCATCTGAGGCCTTCTGATCCATAAATCCCCAGATTATATCACTAACTTCTAGCAGTCGCCTGTTTTCATTTAGGGGGTTGATGGTTTTAACACTGTCAATAACGGAAGCCAGAATGTATTTATCTGCCTCGCTTTGATCTTCTCTGTGTTGCGGTATCCGTGCTATTTCACTGCTAATTAATAGAGTGGAAGGTGCTGCGTATTGTGGTTGCCCGGCTTCAGGGATGTTCACCAGGGTGGCTATGGCACCGGGGCGGCCGCCCTTTAAATAAGTTTTTTGTTTGTCGAATAAAGCTTTTTGGCCGTCCCTTTCAACAATTCCGGCCAGTGTTGTCAGGGTATAAACCGGCTTCCGGTGCTGATTGATTACGGCATCATAGGAGATCAGGTTTTTGTGAGGAGAGCTAAACAGTATAATCTTGCGGTAGGCTTTGTTTTCATCATCCAGGAACCGGTACATTTTATAGCTCTGTGTAATCAAATTGAGCTTTTCTTCCAGGGTTGATTTGGTTTCGGGAGCCCTGTCTTGAATTTTTCTGAGTTCAATTTCCGCTTTGGGAGAGTTGTTTATCATTTTGAATGCGTTAAAATTCAGATGCCCTCTCATATATTTCATCCAGTTATCTTCATACCTGGTCAGTTGCCTGCCGAAATAGATATCTATGGTTGATAGACGGTCATATAGAGCCATCTGCAGAAAGGGGCCGGCAGTGAGTCCGCGCGGGCCTGTATCATAGCGCCAGGATGAGCTGACCCCCATATTAAAAGACCCGTTGGGAATAAATTCTTCAAGGCTTTTCCGGATCCCAAAAGTGCCTCTATTAGCCGAATCCCCGAAGATGAATAGTAAAGGTTGTTTTGACCCAAGATTTCGAAACACCCAGACCTCGTAATACTTAGGCATATACTGCTGCTTGATTGACATATTCAAATTGAACAGCTCTCTCGGGTCAATGCCGCCCTTAAAAGAGGCGAGGTCATACAGCTTGCTTCTGATTTCAGTATTTGAAGGGGAAAGCAAACCGGATCTTTTATAAGTGGGAGCCCCGTATCTCACATAAACTGTGCCGCGGTCATCCGTACCGTAAACACCATGATTGTTTTTGTTAAAATTCTTTCGTGCAAAGGCTATACGTTCCCAATGCTCAGATAACCGCTCATTTATCGGTGTTGAGATTACAGGGTCTCTTGTTTCCCAGAAGTATTTCAGATCCCCTGCCAAACCGGGATCCCGGTTCCTGATCTTTTCTTTCCATATTTCTTTCATCTCATCAGATACCAGTGGCAAAACATGCTTTGCTTGAGCGGCAATGATATCAAAATTATCACTCGCTATTTCCCTTTGCAAAGACTGAAAGTAGAGCTCTTGGGCAAAAGCAAAGTGCTCGGTCGCCTCTCTTGAAATAACCGTATCTACAAAAGCCATTTTTAATTCCGGATGCGTGCACTTCAACTTTTCAATTTCATGCCTCAGTGAGTCCAGATTTGCAAAACTGATATCGGCCGTTTTGTATGCTCTCTTCATTTCGCATGGATAAACGGATTGACTAAAAATGGTTTGCACCGAGGGCGGTGTAGCAATAACGGTATCGTAATCAGCAATAAATGCTGAAACAATGAAATGAAACGATATTAGAACAGATACCGGCATATGAAAAGCTTTATCAGCAACTCTAGTAAATAAATGTACTAATTCTCGGGTATAATATTGAATTGTTATGCCGGATAAATTAAAAAAAGTCGAGCACTTTAAGATGGTATCAGGGACGAACTGCGACCTGCACTGCCGTAATGCATATTTAAGTTTTGAACAGGTGTCAGACCGCTGCCGGTCCCCATTCGCTACAAAGAAGGTTGAAACCTTAATAAGCCTTCTGTCACATTATTCAGCAAGTCATCACATAGATATCCGGGGTCACTTTTATTTTTTCTTACTTATGCATGAGATATAAAACCAACAGCTAAATCTACTTTTTCAGTTTAAGACGCATAAAAATGAAACCTTTTGGTTTCAGAAAACGTATGTACAAACTGAACAAATATATAGCCCGGTACCTTAAAAATACTATCCCCAAGATAGTGCCTTTCTAATCATAGATAACCTCAGAAGATTTTAGGTATCGGGCTTTTATATTCTCTTCCTAACAGCCTATCTTATTACAATATTCATTAGCTTTAGAAGGAATGCTCAATCTGATTTCTTTGTAAGATTAATCTAATCATAAATTAATACCGAAGTATATGTCTGCAACACCGTCAACAATGCTGGAACTGGGAACTGAAGCACCTGACTTCAACCTGCCTGACGTCGTAACCGGAGATCAGGTATCAATATCAGATTTTGAAGAGTCAGAGACCTTGCTGGTTATTTTCATGTGCAACCACTGTCCCTATGTAAAAAACATTAAGGAGGGGCTCGTTGAGCTTGCCGACGATTATTCGGAAGAGGAGCTGGCTATTGTTGCTATCAGTTCGAACGATGTAGAGAACTATCCGCAGGATGCTCCCGAAAAAATGGCCGAAGATGCCGAGCATTTCGGATATCCTTTTCCCTATTTATATGATGAAAGCCAGGAAGTAGCTAAAGCCTATAAAGCTGCATGCACGCCCGACCTCTACCTTTTTGATGAAAACAGGGAGCTGGTTTACCGCGGGCAATTCGATGAGAGCCGTCCGGGGAATGACAAGCCGGTTACCGGCGATGATTTGAGAGAAGCTATCGACCTGCTGCTTGAAGAGGGTGAGATTATGGAAGATCAGATTCCAAGTATGGGCTGTAATATCAAATGGAAGCCCGGTAATGAGCCCGACTATTTCGGGTAGAAGCCTGCTGTTATGGAAAATGAAGAGCTCAGCGGTAATTCAAATATAGAACAGTTACGGCGGGAATACGCCCGGGAAGAACTGCTTGAAGAGCATGTTCGTAAAAATCCGGTTGACCAGTTTACAACCTGGTTCGACCAGGCGCTGCTTTCCGAGGTCGTTGAACCAAACGCCATGTCGCTGGCTACGGCTGATAAGGATGGGAAACCTTCGGTTCGCATTGTGCTTTTGAAAGGGTTTGACAAGGATGGCTTCCGCTTTTTCAGCAATTATAAAAGCAGGAAAGGTAAAGAGCTGGAAGAAAACCCGAATGCCTCCCTCTGTTTTTTCTGGCCGGAACTGGAAAGGCAGGTTCGCCTGGAAGGGAAGGTCGTAAAAATCGACAGGAAAGAATCTGAAGAGTATTTCTTGAAAAGGCCACGGTTGAGCCAGCTTGGGGCCTGGGCTTCCAATCAGAGCGAGGAGGTTGCTTCGAGGGAAGAGCTGGAAGAGCGGTTTAAGAAACTGGAAGAAGAATTTAAGGATGAAACCATACCCGTGCCGGAGTTCTGGGGAGGGTACCTGCTGAAGCCTTCTTCCATCGAATTCTGGCAGGGAAGACAAGGAAGGCTCCATGACCGCTTGCTATATGAAAAGGAAACAGGCGGCTGGTCCATCAAAAGGCTTTCCCCCTGACCAATTTTTTGGAACACAGTACAAAAACATAGATGGTATGGTTCTTTCTATTCTTATGTTACCCGCTGTATTCTTGTTATCTGTGTTCTATCAATATATTCCACAATGGTAACGAATCTATTTTAATGACCCGGTAGCGCTTTAAAGCGAGCGGGGTATACTCTTTTTGTTATGGCTAAAACCAAGTTGCAGCGTTTTGCAGATATAGATGAATTTGAGAACGTCCTGGAGCTTACCGATTTTCAGGATGAAGGCCGGGCAAAACCGAAGGGGAAATGGCACCGCGAAATATTCCAAAATGACAATCCCATAATATTGGAACTTGCCTGCGGGAAAGGTGACTATACGGTGGGCCTTGCAAGAAGACATCCATCTAAAAACTATATTGGCATTGACATTAAGGGGTCACGGTTATGGAAAGGGGCACGGAAAGCAAAGGAAGAAGAACTGTCGAACGTCCGGTTTCTGAGAATTTATATCGATCATTTGGACGAATATTTTGAGGAGGGAGAGATAGCTGAGATCTGGATTACCTTTCCCGATCCCTACCTGCGGGGAGGCAACAGGAGCAAGAGGCTGACCTCCGATAAATTTCTTTCTATGTACCGGAAACTTGTCAGGGAGTCCGGCCCCATTCACCTTAAGACTGACAGTGCCGACCTGTTCAATTTTAGTAAAAACGCTGTAGAAAGACACGATGGGCGTATACTCGATGAAGTGGAAAATGTCTACATAGAGCGTGAGGAGGATGATATTCTCACGATAAAAACTGATTTTGAAAAGAAGCATCTCCAAAAGGGTAAAACCATAAAATACCTGAAGTTTTCCCTGTAGACCCCTCATAAGGTAAATGGCTGATATTCAATAAGCTGTTCCCGCCATTTTCAGTAATTATTGACTTTAAAAGCGGAATTGTTTATTTCTAAGTTAACACTGTTAACCTGTGGAAATTACCGGATCATGTCCGACCTGAGACAACGACTGCTTGATTCAGCCAGAAAGATTCTTTTAGAAGAAGGGCAGCGGAACTTTTCGCTGCGGAAAATTGCCCGTGAAACGGGGGTAAGTGCAACCAGTATCTACCTTCATTTCGAAAGCAAGGATCATCTGATTCACGCTTTGATGGAGGAATCCATTGAAAGGCTGAACAACAAGCTGGAGGAATCTATAGAAGGAAAGACCGATCCTTTAGAAAAACTGAATATTCTGGCCAGAGTTTACGTTGAGTTTGCTTTGGAGAACACAAAGGAGTACCAGATAATCTATGCCGTAAGTTCCGATCAAATGTCGCGCTATCCTAAAGAGAAATTCAGGAAAGCACGGCGCGGATACGAAATTGTTACGGAAGTCCTCGAAGAAGGAGTGCAAAAGAATTTACTGGATGAAGATTATCCGCGCATTGCAGCCTATACTTTTTGGGCACAGCTGCACGGGGTTATGTCTGTTGTGATAACCAAGAGACTGGATACCCGTTTGGACCAGCAGGAATTTATCGAACAAGCTATCGAGCATATTATTCACGGTTTTCATGTTCGTACCGCTTTGCCGGCCAGTTTACAAGAAAAAGTTTGAATTTAACCAATACCCGGAGGACCTCTCATGGAATCATTAATTGAAAGCTTGGGATTTTTAAACCAATTTCCCGTATGGACTATAGTTGTTGGCTTTTTAATCGTTGGAACCCTATTCGCTTTTTGGGGCTTGCCGCTTAGCATTTGGGCGGTTGCGGGCTTCGTAACGCTGTGGGGCGTGAATGCACCGGCATGGCTGCTGATAGCTTATGCTGCCGTATGCCTGGTCTTTAATATTAAACCTGTCAGGCGGATGCTGGTAACCAACGGCATCATGAAGCTGTTGGACGCTTTAAATTTCCTGCCAAAAATTTCGGAAACCGAAAGAACAGCTATTGAAGCCGGTACCACATGGGTGGATGCCGAACTTTTCTCCGGCAAGCCCGACATGAGCCGTCTCGCAGCTGAAAGTTATCCCGAACTCTCTGACAAGGAGCAGGCATTTCTGGACGGGCCGGTTGAAGAGCTCTGCGGTATGGTCAGCGACTGGGATGTTTTTGTGAGGAAAGGATTTACGGATGAAACCTGGGACTACATGCGGGAGAACAAGTTTTTTGGATTGATCATACCCGAAAAATATGGCGGGCTTGAATTCTCTGCTTCCGCACACAGCGCTATTATTACCAAGCTGGCATCACGCTGCGGCCCTTTGGCTACAACGGTTATGGTGCCCAACTCTCTGGGCCCGGCTGAGCTGCTTATGCATTACGGTACCCAAGAGCAGAAAGATCACTATCTGCCAAAGCTGGCTACCGGAGAAGAGATGCCGTGCTTTGGCCTTACCGAGCCTACGGCCGGCTCCGACGCGGGGGCAATGACGGCAGAAGGCGTGGTTTTTAAAGATGAAGATGGAGAACTGAAGATCAGGCTTAACTTCAAGAAGCGCTACATTACTCTTGCAGCCATATCGACGGTCATCGGACTGGCATTCAAGCTTCGCGATCCCGAGAATTATTTGGGTAAAGGAGAAAATCTCGGCATTACCTGTGCTTTGATACCCAGCGATACTGAGGGTATTGTGTTGGGCAGAAGGCATGATCCGTTAGGTGTACCGTTCTATAACTGTCCGATTGACGGAAATGATGCAGTTATTTCTGCCGATCAAATTATCGGTGGCCCCGAACAGGCAGGTAACGGCTGGAGAATGCTTATGGAGTCTCTGGGTGTAGGACGTGGTATTTCGCTGCCGGCCCAAAGTGTAGGCGGTTCAAAAACAGCCAGCAGGGCTCTCGGTGCCTATGCTGCCGTGCGCCGTCAGTTCGGCATTAATATCGGTAAGTTTGAAGGAATCGAAGAGCCGATGGCAAGGGTGGGCGGATTTACCTACCTGATGGAAGCCGGCCGGCGTTATACCTGCGGCGGACTCGATATCGGAAATAAACCCGCCGTGGTTACTGCTATTGCAAAATACTACTTCACAGAGCTGGGACGACAGGTAGTAAACGATGCGATGGACATACAGGGCGGTGCCGCCATTTCCCAGGGACCCAGAAACCTATTCGCCCACAGTTACATTGCCACTCCCATAGCCATTACGGTTGAAGGCGCCAATATTCTCACACGGTCGCTGATGATATTCGGCCAGGGAGCCATCCGGTGCCATCCCTATGCTTACAAGGAGATTGAGGCACTGACCAACAAAGATCTCAAGGCCTTCGACGATGTATTCTGGAAGCATATCGGCCACGTATGTCAGAATTCAGCAAGGGCTGTGCTTATGAGTCTTACCCGGGGAAGGATTGCTTCTGCACCGACCAAAGGTCCCGTGGCTAAATATTATAAGAAACTGGCATGGACCTCAGCTTCATTTGCCTTCATGGCAGATATAGCGCTCGGTTCCTACGGCGGCGGATTGAAAATCAAGGAAAAGATCAGCGGCCGATTTGCTGATATTTTAGGCTGGATGTATCTGATTACCTCAACCTTGCGAAGGTATGAGGCCGAAGGACGTAAGAAAGAAGATGAAATATTTCTGGATTGGACCATGCAGTATGGCTTTACACAGATTCAGAATGCCTTTGACGGGATATTTAAAGAAATAAAGGTCCCGGGCCTTTCCTGGCTTTTCAAAGGACCCATTGCATTGTGGTCACGAATGAACCGCATAAGCAGCATGCCTTCCGACAAACTTGGAAGCAAGGTGGCACAGGCTATGCAGGAGCCGGGTGACGTGCGCGAGCGTTTGACAGCCGGCATTTATGTTCCTGAAGACAAGGAAGAAGCCCTGGGCCGTTACGAATATGCCCTGAATACGCTCAAGGATGCAGAACCGGTCTACAAAAAGATCCATGTAGCTACCAAGAAGAAGGAGCTGCCAAAAACCCAGCCTCGATTTGTCATTGATGAAGCTCTTGAAAAAGGCATTATTAATGAGGAAGAAGCGGAACTCGTTCGCAAAGCCGAAGACGCCCGCATCGATGTCGTTCAGGTGGATGAGTTTACGCTCGATGAGTATCTCCATGAAACACCGAAATCACCTATTAAAACAGAAAAGGCGCATCCCAAACAGGAAATGCAGCCTACATCTGAGTAGTACCGAAGCAAAGCCGGAAGGCCGGCCGGTAAAGTTGTTTCATAAAGAGCCCTGCACCGAACCGGCGCAGGGCTCTTTTATTTAATGTATTACCTGCTTTTACGGATACCTTCCTTCAAATCACGAGGTAGTGACAGAATGGACGCGGAGCCCGCTTGCTCTAAAGATTTGGCGGACAGGCTGCCCATAGCTGCGTCGACCGCAGAGCGGATCGACGAGGCTTCGAGGCGTGAGGATATAAAAAAATTGCCTGAGCCATCCGCTCCGCGGTGGCGCACCCATAACACTGCTCCACAGTGAGGGAAAAGGTTACCGATTATTATGGAGTCCTTTCTCTATTCCGCAGCAAATCGGTAGTAACAACGCAACACCTCAGTAACTCAGTAACTCAGTAACTCCCTCACCATCCGCCGCTGGCGCCGCCGCC
>DATFJD010000285.1:0-8753 GCA_035269475.1 Halalkalibaculum sp. | reverse complement strand
CCGGTACCTGCATTGAGGCCGGTCCCTCCGTTGCGTTCAATGATCTGAGAGAACTCGTTATTTACAACGTATTGCCCGGCCTCTTCCTGGAGATTTTGGAATTCCGACCACAGGTCACTTATGCGTGCAGTATCAGGTTCAGGACTGTATTTTTCGGCCAGCCACTGTTGGTAAGTCTTATCCAGTTCATCCAGTGCCTGCTTTTCCTTGTCCCAGTTATTGGTACCGATATAATGGGTTCCTTTAAAGGCCATATGCTCAAAGATATGGGCTATGCCGGTATGCCCCATCGGCTCGTCGGCGCCGCCAACATCTACGTAAGTAACAAAACTGGCGACCGGCGCAATCGGCCGTTCAATAACAATAAATTTAAGTCCGTTATCGAGCGTAAACTCAGTAACTTTCTCTTCGAATTCGTTAAGGGATTGTGCTTCGGCATTGAATCCGGCTGCAAAAAGCAACAGGGCCATACCGATAATATGGAGGGGGTGTTTACACTTCATACGTCTCCTGATTTAGGTTAATGTTGTGAGAGAGCCCAATATTAAATTTGTTAGCCAAATTTACAACATTTTATAAGTTCTTAACTGAAAGTTAATACTCAAGCTTCAAATAGTTAAGCTCGTTATCATGGCTTAAACTCAAAAACCGGGCATGATAGATTCTATGCCAAATATTATTTATGCTGTTTAGTAATTTTGTAAGTGCAATCATTACATAATGATGGGGCATTCCCTTAATAGCAGTAATAACGAATCCATTTAGGTTGATCAGAAACAGTTGCATACTGACACCTTATTAGACCGGTTTTAATAATCATACCATGAGCGAAGAGAAAAATGGTGAAACGTCCCCAACGGGCCGCCGCCTTCTGGTTCTGGGGCTGACTGCCATCGGGGTTGTTTACGGGGATATCGGTACGAGTCCGATTTATGCCATAAGGGAATCTTTCCATGCCTCCTATGGCCTGGAGGCTACTCCGGCAAATGTACTGGGGGTACTCTCCCTTATCTTCTGGTCCTTGATCCTGGTTATTTCCATTAAGTACCTCGTGCTTGTATTACGGGCCGACAACCATGGGGAGGGTGGCATTATTGCACTAACGGCTCTCGTCAGCCCGCCCACCGAGAAGTTTCGCGGAAAAAAATGGATTCTTGTACTGCTCGGCTTATTTGGCGCGGCACTTCTTTACGGTGACAGCATGATTACCCCTGCCATTTCTGTGCTCAGTGCCATCGAGGGTTTGGAAGTAGCGACACCGGTATTTAAGCCCTATGTAATACCCATAACAATCGTAATCCTGATAGGGCTATTTGCAGTGCAGTCTCACGGTACCGCCGGCGTCGGGTCGGTGTTCGGTCCGATTACGCTAATCTGGTTTCTGACTCTTGCCGTACTGGGTGGCTACCAGGTGTTTCAGCATCCCGACGTACTGGCAGCGATAAACCCTGTTTACGGCTTTGATTTCTTTCTAAGAAATGGCTGGGCGGGGTTTTTGGTTCTCGGGTCCGTTTTTTTAGTCGTAACCGGGGGAGAAGCCCTTTATGCCGATATAGGCCATTTTGGACTCCGCCCCATCCGTCTTACATGGTTTATTGTGGTACTGCCATCTTTACTGTTGAACTATTTTGGACAGGGAGCGCTGATTATAAGTCATCCGGAAGCTGTACATCATCCCTTTTATAACCTCGTGCCCGAATGGGGGCTGTACCCACTGGTTATTCTGGCGACCGTTGCAACAATCATTGCTTCCCAGGCTGTTATTTCCGGGGCATTTTCATTAACACAGCAGGCAGTACAACTGGGCTATCTGCCAAGGCTTAAAGTTTTGCATACATCCGCTAAAAAAATGGGACAGATTTATATGCCCGTTGTCAATTGGGTTCTCGCAATTTCGTGTATCGGGCTGGTGCTTGGTTTTAGAACGTCGAGTGATTTGGCTTCAGCCTATGGTGTTGCTGTAACTACAGATATGGTGTTCACAACCATCCTGTTTGCGGTTGTGGCACGCAGCAGGTGGGCATGGAGCAAGTGGCTTGTTGCTTTAATGGGAGTAGGCCTTTTGACGGTAGATCTTTCATTCTGGGGAGCCAATCTGCCTAAAATTCCAACAGGCGGATGGTTTCCGCTGGTTATTGCAGGGCTGATGTTTGCTATCATGACCACGTGGAAAAGAGGAAGGCGCATTTTAAGTGACAGGCTGAGTGAAAAAATCATATCCCATGATGAGTTTATTGATCTTGTTCACGATATGGGTCCGGAAAGGGTTTCCGGAACAGCCATATTCATGGATTCCAATCCTGAAGGGACACCGCATGCCTTGCAGCATAACCTGGAACACAATAAAGTTCTTCATGAACGGGTCGTGTTCCTTACACTTATCACCCGTGAAGTGCCCAGGGTGTCTCAGGCAGAACGCTACGAGGTAGAATCGCTGGGTGAAAACAGCTATCGCATTCTGGCTTATTATGGGTTTGCAGAAGATCCTGATGTGCCTGAACTTCTCGAACACTGTGAGACGGAGGGCAAGGGATTTGAGCTGGAGAATACCACCTTCTTCCTGGGACGGGAAACCATGCTGGCTACCAAGGAGCCGGGTATGGCCATATGGAGGGAAAAACTATTTGCCCGCATGTCGCGCAATGCACAACGAGCGGCTTCTTATTTTAAAATTCCTTCAGAAAGAGTGGTAGAAATTGGAACACAGATTGAATTGTAACAATAGGTTCCAAAATTAGTAAAATTAATTTTGCTGTGGGACCTGGAACCAGGATAAGCAGGTAGATGCCCCTGTTTCCATTCCTGCTTCATTTTTTGTACTGTTTAATCTTTCAAATTATTAACCAAATTATAGTTTCGAGATGCTTAGACTGAATCGATTCCTCACGCTTTTAACCTTAGTTGTTTTTTGCCTTGCTTATTCGCTTCAGGCTCAGGATAAGGAGAAATTGGAGCCAAAAGATTATGGGGAGTGGCAACGCATAACTGCTACTGACTATTCTAATGATGGCAACTGGTTCGCCTATAATATCTCTCTTGTAGATGGGGACGGCTGGCTGATGATTAAAAAAGTTGGATCTGATTCCACCGGTGAGCATAAGTTCATGCATGGTGTCAATGCCGAATTTTCAGAAAACAACAACTGGGTAGCTTTTCAGATCGGCGTTTCTGAAGACAAGCAAGAGAAGCTCGAGAAACAAAAGAAGCAGGTTAAATACAAGCTGGGACTGATGAATCTTAATTCTGCCGAAGTTGACACTTTTGAAAATATACAGAGTTTTGAGTTTGCTGAGACGGGGAGTCATCTGGTGATGACCAAATACAAGCCTGAAGATCAGAAAAGCGGCGGCAATGACCTGCTTGTGCATGATCTCAATACCCGGCAAAACCAGCTGGTCGGCAACGTATCGGAATATGAATTCAATGAAGAAGGTACACTGCTTGCCGTAGCGATTGATGCTTCAGAAAAACTTGGAAACGGGGTACAGCTTCTGAATTTAAAGAACCGCAGCATGACGGTACTGCAAAGCGATACGGCTGATTTTAAGGACCTCACCTGGAGCGAGGAAGAAAACGCACTGGCATTTCTAAAATCGGCATCCAATGAAGATTATGAGGAAAATACGCACCGCGTTTATGCCTATCAGAACTTGCCCGGCGCCATGCAGCCAAAGGTTTTCAATCAGTCGCAATATGATGCTTTTCCCAAAGGCCACAGGGTCGTTGATTACCGGGACCTTCAGTGGTCGAAAGACAGAGGCACCGTGTTTTTGGGTATCAAAAAATGGGAAAAGAAAGAAAAGCCTGAAAAAGAAGAGGATAAAGCAGAAGAAGGAGAGGCGAAGAGTGATACGACAAAAAAAGAGGAGACACCAAAAGATTTAAATGAAGGTTTAGATTCCACCAATGTGGAAATCTGGCACTGGCGTGACGACCAGATTCAGCCGCGGCAGGAGGTAATGAAAAATCAGCTTAAACAGGACAACCATCTCTCGGCCTGGCACCTTGGTGATAACCGCTTCGTGCAGCTGGGCGATTCGCTGGTTGAAAATGTTCAGCTGACCGGAAATCAGCAGCATGCGGTAGGCTACGTTGCAAAACCCTATGAACCTACTTTTGAAGAAGAATGGAGGGATATCTACTTGATCGATGTGGAAACCGGTGAGAAAGAAAAAATTCTGGAGCGTCGCGAATTTGTGAGTACCTCGCCCGGCGGAGAATACCTGCTCTATTTCTGGGATAACGAATGGAGAGCCTACGATATTGACGAAAAGCAGGAGGTGAACCTGACCGGTGAGCTGGATACACGGTTTGAAAACTATCACCTGGTGAACGGTCGTGAGCAGCAGCGTCCTTTTGGCACCGGCCAATGGGCCGAAGATGATGACTGGGTGCTGCTGTATGATGAATATGACGTCTACCGTGCTACTCCGGACGGGGAAACTATCACGAAATTGACCGGCGGAGCCCAGGACAGCATCCGCTACCGCCAGGTGAGGCTGGACTATGAAGAGGATTACCTGGAAGAAGATGAGCCGCTCTACTTCCACATGTATGGCGACTTTACCAAAAAGCGCGGCTATGCTCGGATGGACCGTCGCGATCGCGTGCAAACACTGATGTATGAAGACAAGCAAATTGGACGCTTGGATAAGGCTGATGATGCCGATAAGTTTGTTTATCAGGCTGAAAGCGCTACCGATTCTCCCGACTTTTTCTACGTGGAGAGCAATTTTAATAATCCTCTTGCCCTGACGAATACCAATCCGCAACAGGAGGAGTATTACTGGGCAGACGATGAACTCATTACATTCCGTAATGAAAGGGGACAAAAACTTCAGGGCCGTTTGTTATACCCGGCTAACTATGATCCGGACAAGCAGTATCCGATGATTACCTACATTTATGAGCGTCGTTCTCAGGATATGCACTCCTACACTATACCTTCACGCAGAAGTCCGTACAACTTCCGCCGGTTTTCTTCCGAGGGATATTTTGTATTCCAGCCGGATATCACCTATGAGCTGCGTGATCCGGGGATGTCAGCTGTAGAGTCGGTAGTTCCGGCTGTTGAACAGGTACTGGAAACCGGCATGATCGACGAAGAGAAGCTAGGACTGACAGGTCACTCGTGGGGAGCCTATCAAACATCCTTTATTATTACGCAAACCAATATGTTTAATTCGGCTGTGGCCGGTGCACCCCTGACCAATATGGTCAGCATGTATAATTCAATCTATTGGAATGCCGGTATTACCGATGCCAATATATTTGAGATCAGTCAGGGCCGGTTCCCGGATCCCTGGTGGATGGACTGGGAGAAATTTATTGATAACTCACCCATCTTTAATATCAAAAATACCGAAACGCCGCTACTGGTCGAATTCGGTACGGATGACGGCGCGGTTGACTTCAACCAGGGGGTGGAGCTATATACTACCATGCGCCGCATGGAGAAGCCTTTTGTGATGCTGGTTTATGAAGGTGAGAATCACGGGTTGGCCCGTGAGGAAAACCAGATTGATTACGCTACCCGAGCTTTTCAGTGGCATGATCATTATCTGAAAGGAGATGAGGCGCCTGGCTGGATCAAGGAAGGTTTGCCTTACCTGGAACGGCCAGCGATGAAAGCAGAAGGCAATAGTGGACAATAGCTGAAAGTAAAGAGCCGGATATATGTTGGCTAAGTAACTTTATGAGGTTTTCGAAAAACATCAATCCACAGCTCAGAGGGAGTTGTGCCTTTGGTTCTTTGGATTACACCCATTTAATGGGGTCATACACCGGTGGTGTGGAAGGCATCCGACAACCGGCGGCAAACTCCTCAGAGCGAGACTTGTGAAACGTTAATAAAGGTTTCTGGAGGTAATCTACACTCCCTCAGATCAGGAATTATTGATATGAGCGGTAAACTGGCTGATGGGGTGGGATTCACCTTCTTTTGGCCGACTTTTGTGCCTGTTGGTCATGATTTCGAAAACAATCTTGTCATTCCTGTAGAATCGTTTCTGAAAATAAACGGGTTTGTCACCTATCGTATAGGTGATCCTGTTGATCTGAAGCAGGGGGGTATTCTCCTCAACCTGAAGGTGTTCTGCCAGTTTTTCGCGGGCGACCGTCGACTCAATGCGATAGCATCCTTTCTCAATGGGTATTTCGTACTCTTCCTCCAGAATCTCGAAGATAGTTGTGCTTTCAAGATCAAAACCTTCCATGAGTTGTCCGTAGAAAACGGGCATCCAGGTAATGTCGTATGCGATCGGCTCTCCGTTACCGAGGCGCACGCGCTCAATCCTGACGGCAACTTCTTTATTCCTGATATCCAGGTAGGAAAGGATGTCTTTTCTGTCTTTAATATTCTCATGTCCGAATGATATCAGCCTGGAGCTTGGCTTGAGTCCGGAACCCGCCAGTTCTTCCGTAAAGTCATTCAGAAATGAAAATGATTGGTGTGTTCTGTGATCCGAGACAAAAGACCCCAGCCCCTGGCAACGGTAAATGAGCTGGTCATTTTCAAGGGTTTGCAGGGCTCGCCGCACTGTGACGCGGCTGACGTCGAACTTTTCACTCAAATCATTTTCCGAGGGCAGCTTCTCATTCACTTCCAGGCTGCCGCTATTAATTTCCTGCTTTAGCCAGTCACTGATCTGCTTGTGCAGGGGTATTCCATCTTTTAGATCCATAATATTCAACTTGATTCCTGGTAACGGTTCTTAATCTACACAAAAATAGCTTAAAATGAAATACCTGTATTTACAAGTAAAATAGAGTTATTTTTTACAATAAGATCATCATAGTATCATTAAGGGCTTTATAGAGCATTTCTATAGGATTAATTACTAAATTGTATTTACTTGTATTGACAACTATGAATTACATCGCTATATTCTGGTCAATTGAAATTAATACTAAACCCAACTGTCATGAATTACTTCTATTCAAAAATTACGGATCTGGATTTTGATGAAGCTATCGAAGCGGTTACGGAAAGGCTAAAAGAGAAGGGCTTCGGTGTTCTCACGGAAATTGACGTCAGGGCAACGCTCAAGAAAAAACTGGATGTAGATTTCAAAAATTACAGAATACTGGGCGCTTGCAATCCCGGTTTTGCGCATAAGGCATTGACGGCAGAAGATAAGATAGGAGTGATGCTTCCCTGTAACGTTATAGTAGAAGAGCACGAAGACGGAAGGGTGGAAGTGTCTGCGGTAGATCCGGTAGCCTCTATGCAGGCCGTGTCAAATAGCGACTTGAAACCAATCGCGGAAGAGGTTCGGGAAAATCTAAGGGAAGTAATTGACCGGCTTTAATCGGGATGCGGTAAGGATAGATCAGATGAACTATTGCCGATTCCTCCATATACAATAAGAGAAGATTTAATTTTCAGCTATGAAACAGATAATACCTAAACTTAGCAGGCTTGCCATAATTTTTATATTCGCGGCCCATTTACCTTTCCAGGTTGCCCTGGCACAGGATGAAACAGCCGGGGTTGATGAAGTCAGGGAGATGAGCCTCTCGGAAGTACTTGCCATAACAGAAGAGGCAAACTTCCAGGTAAGGATGGCCGAAGCCGATATGGATATCGTTCGCTCCCAATACCGGCAGACCAACGCTGCCTTCCTTCCGCAGCTATCTATCGAGGAAACGGGAATCAGAACGAATGACCCTCTCAGCGTATTTGGATTCAGGCTGAAGCAGGAAGCCGTGACTACCCAGGATTTTAACCCAGCCAGGCTGAATGCACCTGATGCCTATAATAATTTTTCAACCAAATTTGAAGTCCGCCAGCCGGTTTTGAATTCCGATATGCTTTTCAAGCGAGCCGCCGTGAAAAATCAGCTGGAGGCTACGGAAGAACAGTTTAAAGGCACGCTTCAATATGTCCGTTTCCAGGTAAAAGATACCTACTACCGTTTGGTGCTGATGCAGAAGCAGCTGGAAGCGATTGACAAATCTCTTATAGCGGCGCGTGAAAATGAAAGGCAGGCCGGAAATTTTTTCGACCAGGATATGATTAGCAAAGCCGACTACCTGGCAGCCAGGGTACGGCTGCTTGAGCTGGAAAGCCGCAAGTCGCAGGTACAGGATCAATTGCTTACCGTACAGGATAATCTGAATTTCCTGCTGGGCATGGACGAGGACCTCAAAATAGTTCCTTCAGACAGCCTGCAGGCGCCCCGTCTCACTGCAGACCATCTTGGAGAAGTGAAGGGGACAACAAATTCGGAACTCCGAGCGCTGAAATACCGGGTAAGTGCCGCCGAGCAGATGCTGCGGTCCGCAAAATTCAGCTTCGTGCCATCCATCAACCTGTTTGGAAATTATGAGTTTAATGACGAGGTGCTGCTGGGTACCGCAGGCGAGAGTTATATGATTGGGGCTACCTTTAAATGGAACCTGTTTAGCGGATTCAGCAACATTGGCAAAGTCATGGAGAATAGGGCCCAGCTGAATAGGGCCAAAATAGCCTATGAAAGCAGAAGCTTTAAAAACAGGCTGGAAATTGAGCAGGCCAAGCGATCGATTAGGCAGGCACAGGTACAGCTCGATTTCGCGGAGTCTTCTGTGGAACAGGCTTCTGAAGATTTTCGAATCAGAAACGACCGTTATGAGCAGGGTATGGAGAAAACGACAGACCTTCTTTCGGCAGAGGCCAAACTTTCACAGGCACGCCTGCAGAGACTTGATGCCCTTTATCAATATCACCGCAGCTTGGCAAGGCTCGAGCTGCTTCTTGAACGGGAAATGAA
>DATFJD010000284.1:0-6589 GCA_035269475.1 Halalkalibaculum sp. | reverse complement strand
TCCAAAGGCTTTTGTGCTAATTTTCAGATTAGGGACGGACTGGTATCGCTTGTACTCCGAATTGTCGACCAGTTGCATAGTCTTTTTCACCGTTTGCTCATCGTAGCCTTGGCATGTGATATCCTCAGCTGAAAGCTGTTTTTCAATATAAAGTTCCAGAATAGAGTCTAAAATACTGTAATCAGGTAAAGTATCGCTGTCTTGCTGATCGGGTTTAAGCTCAGCACTCGGGGGTTTATCCAGTATCTCACGAGGTATAACTTCTTTTTCATAAAGCTCCCGGTTTAGCCAGGAAGCCATTTCGTAAACTTCGGTCTTGTAAAGATCTGCAATAATGCCAAGGCCTCCTGCCATATCCCCGTAGAGCGTACAGTAACCTGTAGCCAGCTCGGACTTATTTCCAGAATTGAGCAGCATATGGCCGAACTTGTTCGAAATAGCCATAAGCAAGTCTCCCCGGATTCTGCTCTGAAGGTTTTCTTCGGCTACGCCAAAGGAAGTCCCCTTAAAAAAGGGTTCCAGTTTATCCAGATAGCCATCGTACAAATCCTCAATAGATATTTCCTGAAAAATAATACCCAAATTTTCTGCCAGTTTTCTTGAGTGATCGATGCTCCCTTTTGAAGAAAATTCAGAAGGCATGGTAACGGCGGTCACCTTGTCAGGGCCCAGTGCTTTGGCGGCAATGCAGGCAACAAGTGCCGAATCTATTCCGCCGCTGAGGCCCAGGATAACCTTATCGGTAATCCCTGTTTTTGCCAGGTAATCCCTGAGGCCTAAAACCAGGGCATTAAACATGTTCTGAACTTTTGAAAAAGGGTCCCCATCACCATGCTGAATCGCCTCCAGTTCATCGGAATCAGGATTCCAGTTTACATCAATAAAATCTTCCTTAAATAATTCGGCCCTTGCAACCACTTTTTCCCGGTTATCAATTACCATGGAGTCGCCGTCAAAAATAATTTCGGTATTCGCCCCAACCTGGTTGGCATAGAAAATGGGCAAGCCAAGCTGCTTCACATGGTTTTGCAGCATCCGGCAGCGACTTTCAGGCTTGGTTTTAGTAAAAGGCGAAGCTGAAATATTTATTATGGCCTCAGCACCCAGGTCGGCAAGCTCTCGGGCTGGATTTGTTTCGTAGGTATGGTACTGAATATCATTTTCATTGTACCAGATATCTTCACATATGGTAATGCCGAGTTTCCTCCCTTTTATATCGATGCACTTGAATTCCTTGTTTTCCTCAAAATATCGCAGGTCATCAAATACATCATAGGTCGGCAGCAGCGTTTTATGAACTTCTCCCAGCAATTGCCCGCTCTCGGCAATCAGCGCTGAATTGAAACATTTCCTGCCATACGCCGAGGTATTTTCTGTTACTGAGCCAAATATGATTGCGGTATCCCCGGCAGAATCGATAATCTTTTCGTTGGACCGGTATATGGACTGCAGAAATGATTCTCTTTCCAAGAGGTCCATGGGCGGGTATCCGCACACGGCCAGTTCGGGGATAATAAGCAAATCTACCCCGTCATCCTCTGCCGCTTCCAGGGTACCCAGAATGGATTCAGTGTTGGATTTCAGGTCGCCTATGGTTGGATTTAATTGCTGGACACGAACCTTCATGTAATAGAACCTTATACTAAAAACTATTTTTCAGCTGAGTAGACCTGCTCTCCGGCAACCCACGTCTCCAAGACTTTCGTTTGCCAGATCTCCTCTCTGGGAACATCCATGATATCTCTGTCGATCAGGATAAAGTCGGCCCACTTTCCGTCTTCAAGGGTACCCAATATCTCTTCCTGGTGGCCGGCATATGCGGCATCAATGGTAAAAGAACGCAGCGCATTTTCCCGGGACAGCGCTTCATCCGGGTGCCACCCTCCTTCCGGATTGCCCTGGTGGTCCTGGCGGGTGATCGCTGAATAAAGCCCATAAAAAGGGTTAACATCTTCTACCGGGAAATCCGAGCCTGAGGCTACTACAGTTCCCTGCTCCAGAAATGTTTTCCAGGCATATCCGCCTTCTATGCGATCAGGGCCAACCCGGTCTTCCGCCATATTCATATCGCTGGTAGCATGGGTCGGCTGCATCGAGGCAATTATATTAAGTTCTTCAAAACGTGGGATATCTTTCAATGAGACAATCTGTGCATGCTCGATGCGATGCCGTAAAGCTTGGTCCCCCAGGCTGTCTTTAACATTTGCAAATGCATCTAAGACAACCCGGTTTGCCCGGTCGCCGATAGCATGGACGTTTGTTTGATACCCTTCGGAAGCGGTTTTCATGATCATATCGGTCATTTCTTCTTCCGAGGCGAATAGAAGCCCTCTGTTTCCGGGATCATCTGAATAAGGTTCAATCATGGCTGCCCCCCTGCTGCCCAATGCACCATCGGCATACAGCTTCACGCTGCGCAACGCCAGCCGGTCTTCGGCATACGAAGTAATCGGGCCGTTTTCCGAGAGGGTGTCAAAAGTTTCTCCGGCGCCGCTTATCATCCCGTAAATGCGGGTTATCATCTTGCCGTTATCGGCAAAGTCAGTATACAGCTGCCAGGTATCGACACCAACCCCGGCATCGTGTACACTCGTAATTCCATGCGCGCTCATTTGCTGAAGGGCCTTTTCGAGAGCCATTTCTCTCTCCTGGTCCGTGCGGGCCGGGACTTCCGATTCTACCAGGTTCATTGCCGCATCAATAAAGACGCCTGTGGGGTTGCCGTTTTCATCCCGTATAATTTTCCCGCCCTGGGGATCCTCCGTTTCTGCAGTGATGCCTGCCGCCTCCATTGCTTTAGTGTTTGCCCAGC
Organism: Halalkalibaculum sp.; assembly: GCA_035269475.1. GTDB lineage: Bacteria > Bacteroidota > Rhodothermia > Balneolales > Balneolaceae > Halalkalibaculum. The sequence goes on along the minus strand of DATFJD010000284.1, from coordinate 3,777 downwards.
CGGCGTGCCCGTCGACACGGCTCAACCAGACCGGACGGTCTTCCACGGCACCGTCCAGCTCTTCTGCAGTCGGAAACCGGTTAATATCCCAGCGGGTATGATTCCATCCGCGACCGAGAATCCATTCCCTGTCGGAATATTCGCTCGCATAATTGCTGACCATCTGCAGCGTAGAATCCAGTGAACCGGCACCGGCTACATCTACATCCAGCTCCTGAAAGCCTAAGCCCATAACGTGTCCGTGAGCGTCAATTAATCCTGGAAGCATTACATTGCCTTCTCCATCCAGCACGCGGGCACCGGCATATTCGCCTGCAAGCGAGCCCTCTCTTGCTGTCTTCAGCACCTTACCTTCCCGGAAAGCTATGGAAGAAAAGTTAGTAATTTTGCCATCGGCAAAGGTATAGCCTTTTACATTTTCATATACCGTAGTTTCCGGTTCACTTTGGCTGCAAGCCGTTGCCAGAAAGGATAAAATAATGAGGGAAATCAGAATGGAATAGAATCGCATAGGAAATATTAGTTTAGGTGGCTTATTGAGAAGCCCAATTTATGGTATTGGTCTTAGTTAAAAAAATGAAATCTGTCGGCTTTGCTTCCTTGCAATTGTTTTAAGATATGCAGAAACAATCTCAGAAGTCTAACAGTTCGAGCTTTTGAACCAAGTTACCGGGTGAAACCGGAATATTAGGCAATGTTGAAACGTGTTTCCATTCTATAGCCTCTAGCAACTGTGAATGAGAGTCATGTTCCGGATCTGTACCAAGCATGATCTTGCCGCCGGTTTGCCTAACCTTGTAATATAACTCAACGGCGTGATAGGGATCATCAATCAGTTCATTAAGAAATAGAAATTCCCCGACCTTGATGCGTACCCCCGTTTCTTCCAAAAACTCCCTTTCCAGGCATTCTTCCAGGCTTTCCCCGAATTCCAGCCCGCCGCCGGGCGGCATCCATACAAGTTCGTTCGTCACCGGAGAGTGCACCTTAACCAAGAGAATAGAAGAAGACTGAACCAGGATTCCGCTAACCCTAACCCTGACTTTATTTCGATATAACTCTCCGCCCACAAGTTATCCGATTGCCACTTCTTTCCGGTTAATCGGAACATTCAGGTTATTTTCTTTGGCATACTTCAAGCTGGCTTTGACAAAATCTACGAACAGCGGCTGGGGATTGTTCACTGTACTGCAGAGTTCCGGGTGAAACTGCACTCCGACGAACCATGGATGATCTTCCAGCTCAACTATTTCTACCAGGTCACGGTCAGGATTGAAGCCAACCAGCTGCATGCCGTCTTCAACCAATTTGTATCGAAGGTTGTTATTTACTTCATAGCGATGGCGATGGCGTTCCTGTATAAAATCAGTGCCGTAAGCCTGGTAGGATTTCGATCCCTCCTTGATTTTGCAATCGTACAGGCCCAATCTCATAGTACCGCCTTTATCCTGGATGTCTTTTTGATCGGCCATAAGATCAATGATCGGGTGGTCGGAGTCTTCCACAAATTCTGTACTGTTAGCCGTTTCCCAGCTGCATACATTTCGCGCAAATTCAATTACGGCGCACTGCATTCCCAGGCATATTCCAAAGAAGGGTATGTTATTGACTCGGGCATGGTTGACGGCCGCTACCTTCCCTTCCACGCCGCGATCGCCGAATCCGGGTGCCACCAGTATGCCGGAAACCCCCTTCAGCTTCTTCGCCACATTTTCCTGATTCAGGTCATCCGACTGGACCCAAACAATGTTTACCTCGCAATCATTAACTGCACCGCCGTGAATAAAGGCTTCAACAATCGATTTATAGGCATCGTGGTGCTCTACATATTTCCCGACCAGGGCTATCTTTATTTCGGTGGAGGGATTTCTAACGGCTTCCACAAAACCGATCCAGCGCTCAAGGTCGGGCTCTTCCGCTTCAAGCTGCAGCTTCTCGATGACACGGGTATCAAGGCCTTCATCCTGCATCAGCAACGGTACTTCATAAATGCTTTCAGCATCCAGGGAGGCAATGACATCCGCAATTTCAACATTACAGAACTGTGCAATTTTCTTCCTGATAGACTGATCCAGCGGGTATTCCGACCGGGCAACGATTATATCGGGCTGCAAACCGCTTTCTGAAAGTGTTTTTACAGAATGCTGGGTCGGCTTCGTTTTCAGCTCTCTTGCGGCTTTTAAATACGGCACCAGGGTAAGGTGAATGGATAGCGTGTTTTTTCTTCCCACATCGTACCGAAGCTGTCTGACCGCTTCTATGTAGGGCAAACTTTCAATATCACCAACCGTTCCGCCGATTTCCGTAATCACCACATCATAATCGCCCGACTCGCCGAGCTTCATGATATGCGATTTAATTTCATCGGTGATGTGCGGAATTACCTGTACCGTTTTGCCCAGGTAAGCTCCCTGCCGCTCTTTGGAAATAACATCATAGTAGATACGTCCGGTGGTCACATTATTTTCCTGGGAAGTTTTAATATCGAGGAATCGTTCATAGTGACCGAGGTCAAGATCCGTTTCCGCCCCGTCATCGGTGACATATACTTCTCCGTGTTCATAGGGATTCATTGTTCCGGGATCTACATTGATATACGGGTCAAGTTTTTGAATGGTAACCCGTAAGCCTCTCGCTACGAGAAGACGTCCCAGAGACGCACAAATGATGCCTTTACCGAGTGACGACGTTACACCGCCGGTTACAAAAATATATTTGGTCGTCATGAAGAGCTGAGTCTTTGTTTATGGTTACAGAAAAATAGAACCTTTCCCGCCGGCATTCAAACCTTTTTGACTTTTTTCTTTCAAAAAAGTAGCGCAGAGATCAGCCACTATACTTTCAGATTACTGTCCGTCCTGATCCGCTTCAGGTGCGGTATGCCGGCTGATAATTTCCATAATCCTGCTTCTGGCCGTTCCGGAGTCATTAATATAGGTGTCGTCCATAAAGCCCCATGCGAACAGGCCGTCCTCAGCCATCTCCTCCAGAGATTGCCGGGTAAAGATGTTGCCAATAAACGTGTTAAAAGATTGTGAAGCCAGCCCCGGCGAATCTCCTTCGTCACTCCAGAGTTTAAAATGCGATACCATCACCGGTTTGCCATAAGAACCCAGCTGCTTTACTGATCTTCGAACCTGCGGTATCATTAAGTCCAGCCGATTGGCATGGTGCATATGCTGAACAGCTGCGAAATCACCGGCTTCCAGGGCTTCAATTTCCCAATCTTTCAGGTCTCTTTCCGGCGCTCCTATCCAGCCGTATCCTCCGAATCCGAGGGCTACGTATGCCTGTTCGTATTCCTGCTTAATAATGTCCCTGGCCTGTAAAAACGCATCTTTTAGATCGGCAAAGTAAGCCGGGTCATCCGAGTAGGTTTCAAACTCGGTAAAAAGAACTACATAAAGCGGACCATAATCCGGCCCATTCCCCTTAAAAATTCTAATCAGCTCCTTGAGGTCTTCCCGGAATGCGTCACCGATTGCATACTGGGGATAGTCAGCCAGCCATACCACTAATTCTTGTGCGTACCCCCTTCGATACAGGTCTGTCATCGTAGTTTCATCGCGGTAACCGCTCATCCAATCCAGGTCATCTGGCTTGTTGAACCAGCTCGTAATCATACCCATAGGAGCTTGCCGGAAAACCGGCGATTTTTTTGCGCCGGAAATCTGATCGCCCATACCCCAAAGAAGATAGGGTTCCTCTTTTTCAATTTGGTCTGCAGATGTAGAACTGTCACAGCCGAAAACAACCGGCAGAAAGGCAATCAACAGG
>DATFJD010000283.1:0-2548 GCA_035269475.1 Halalkalibaculum sp. | reverse complement strand
GTTCGGTTATTGGTATTTTGAATACTGCCAATATTATAAATATGTATTTAGAAAATTGGCAATTAAATAAAACTAATGGTCAGAAATGCGTTATAACCTATGGAAAGACGCTTTTTTGACTGTCTTGCCAAGAATTACTGTCAAAACAGAATTTGCGATGCTCTCAACATCACACAATAAACATGCTACTCTATGAGTATTGTTACTTTTCATAGTCTTTAACTCTTTTCTACCACTTTATTATAAGAGATATCCAATGCGCTTTTGTTACAAAAAATTTCAAATAATTTTCCAAGGCCCCATTTCAACTGATTTAAACAGACTATTTATACCTTTAATTTCACAAATAAGCTTTAACCCAACGTCTTTTAATGCTAGTAAATGTTTGTTAAGAAACGGAACTAAAGTATAATTTTATCCGCTTTTAGCCTTTCTTTATGTACAGATTAGAACCCAATATGATTATGCACAGATATTCAATCGCACTTGTATTACTGATCCTGCTTCTTTCGGCCTGCAGTATGGAAAAAAATGCCGAAATCAGCGGTACTATTGACTATATCGGCTCTTCAGAAATTTATCTTGAGGAAAAGCCGATCCATTATAAGTACGCGGATAAGATCAGGTATAAGGTTGATCCCGACAATCGCGGAAGATTCAGTAAAAGCGTACCCGTAGATTCCCAAAAAGTGGTGTTTTTTGTAATTGATGACTCCGAATATCCTGTTGTTGCCGGTCCCGGGCAAGATGTCTCTGTGACAGTTTACCGGGCCAACTTTCCTGATTCGGTTGAAGTAGAAGGCTATCCGGAACCCTGGGATAATTATTATACCAACTATTATCGCGAGGAACAGCAAATTCAGCAGCGAATTGACGGCCAGATGGAAGGCTTTCGCAATGGTGAGTCTAATGAAGTGCTGGATTTATACAAGCATCGCTATAAACTGGCTAAAAGACACCTGGCAGATACGCCACTCGATATCTACTATTATAAAAATGCGGGCGAGTACCTGGTTAAACTGCTTGAAAATATAAAATACCGCCGGGGGCAAAACGGATTTGACGCCGATTCCGCCAGAGACCAGGTTATAGAGAAGGCGAAAGAATTGAATTTCTTTACAATCAGATCACTTGAAGCCCAACGCGCGGGGATCAGGGATTTCACCAACGCTTATGCCAATACCTTTGGCGTAGAAGATAGCCTTGAAAACGAGTTCGGGCAGGAACTTACTCAATACGATGTTAAGCGGCTGGGCTATGAAACAATGAATGCAGCCCGGATTTCGGTACTTGAACATATTGATCAGCGCGATGCACTTGCCCATGCAAAAATGCACCTTATTGCGGAACGCATAGGGGAAATGTCTCCGGAAACTGCCGAACCGAGCTATAAAGCCTATCTTCAGAATTTCAGCGATTATCCGCGCTATACTAATTTTCTGGAAGAGTTTTATAGTGAAGTCGAATCCGTGTCACCGGGCAATCCCGCCATTCCCTTCACCATAACCAACCAGTACGGCCAGCCCGTTAGTATGGAAGATTTCAGGGGTAAGTATGTGCTGCTTGATTTCTGGGCCAGCTGGTGCATCCCCTGCCTGGACGAATTTCCTCATATGCGAGAGCTCTACAGTGAGTATGACCGCGAAGATTTTGAAATCGTGGCAATATCAATCGGTGAAGACAGCCTGAGATGGCGTCAAACTATTGACCGCTTCAAAAATCCCTGGCCTCAGCTATATGCCGGCGAAGGCTTCGAACAGGAAACATTTGAGGCCTATCAGGGGGGCGGCATTCCGTTTTACATACTCGTAGACCGCTCCGGTAATATTGAAAGGTATAATGATGTTCGGCCCTCATTTAACTTACCGGAATTACTGGATAGTTTGATTACCGAGTAAAATTCCTATCTTTTTTGCTGTCTTCAGTCCACTGATTACTCAAAAGATTTCGCCATATGAAAAATAGCATCCTTATAAGCTTACTCATCGTGAGCTTTTTATTCATCTTCACCTCATGCAGCCAGGGCCAAGAAAATGAGGTTACCCTGGATGAGAAAATAGGACAAATGCTTAAAGTCGGATTTCGAGGGCTTTCCGTTGATGAAAACAGCCCGATTGTTGAAGACATCAGAAAATATCATATCGGCGGAGTTGTACTGTTTGACTATGATGTACCCCGCGATACCGCGCTGCGCAATATTTCATCCCCCGGCCAAGTACAGAATCTGGTACAAGACCTGCAGCGTTTTGCAGACATACCGCTGATCATTGCCATCGACCAGGAAGGAGGAAGGGTGGCGCGCCTGAAAACGCGTTATGGTTTTGAAAAGAGCGTGTCAGCGCAATACCTGGGTTCTTTGCAAAATGCCGACAGCACCCGAAAATATGCGCATCAAACCGGGCAGACATTGAGTGAACTCGGCATTAATACCAATCTGGCTCCGGTTGTGGATGTAAATATCAATCCGGAAAACCCGGTGATCGGAGGGATAGAGCGAAGTTTTTCAGATGACCCTTCTGTCGTTACCCGGCATGCACGTCTGTATATT
>DATFJD010000282.1:0-4303 GCA_035269475.1 Halalkalibaculum sp. | reverse complement strand
CCGTCACGTCACTTCGAAAGATGTTCGTGAAGCTATTTCAGAGTCTGTGAATACCATTGTTGAGTCCATTACAAAATCACTGGAGCAGACTCCTCCCGAACTTTCTGCCGACATCCTCGACCGCGGCATCATGCTGACCGGCGGAGGGGCACTGCTGAAGAATCTGGACAAGCTGATCATGGAAACTACCGATCTGCCTGTGCATATTGCAGAAGATCCGTTGACAGCCGTAGTTAGAGGTACCGGTGCCATACTGGAAGATCTGGACTATTACCGTACTGTTGTAACTTAAACTGGAGAACTGAGTGAATGCGATTTCGTCTACCCCGAATAACTGATGCCAAAGACCAGCTGCTGACAGCTTTTTTGCTGATCATTGCATTGGTATTGATGGCCGGCAGATACCAGGGAGGGATCAATAACTTAAGAAAGGCCTCCATTACCCTATTCAGTTATCTTGAGGAACCGCTTTCTAATATCCGGGTATATCGCCAGGCCCTGAAAACCAATACCTATCTTCGAAAACAAAATGTGCTTCTGCTGGATGAACTCAGCAGGCTGCGTGCGGCGGAACAGGAAAACCGCGAGTTGCGCTCGCTGCTTCAATTCACCCGTACCAGCAATCTCAGCCTGTACCCCATTCGAATAGTAGGCAAAGAAATTAACCAAATTAATAACTCACTGACTATTGATGCCGGTTCTAAAAATGAGATTAAGGCAGGGATGCCTGTCGTATCTTCTGAAGGGCTGGTTGGCAAGGTAATTTTAAGCGCTCCGGCTTATTCACAGGTAATGCCCTATCTTAACACCCTGTTCCGGGTCAGTGCCAAACTTCAGAACTCTAATGCTCTAGGCATTGTGTCATGGGATGGAGAAAGTATATATGAACTTCAGCTTAATCATGTACCTCAAACCATTCCTGTTGATTCAGGAGAAGTTGTGGTTACCTCAGGTTTCAGCAACGAGTACCCGCCAGATATACCCATAGGCAAAGTAGTGCGCGTTGAACCGCAACAGGGCAAGGAAACTCAAAATATTTATATCCGGCCCTTTGTTAACCTTTATGACATAGCCAAAGGTTTTGTAGTAAAATTCACCCCGGATACTACCGTTCAGAATCTGAACGAAGAATTTGAGGACCTTCTTGAATGAATCTCAGGCACCTTAAAGATTTCGGTATTGGCTTAGGGTTCGTAGCACTTCAAATTGTGCTCTTTCGGCATCTCAAAATTTATGAGATGCAGGCAGACATAGTACTCATATACCTTATTTGGTATATGACACAGAGAGACAGAACAACAGCCATAGTCATGGCAGCCCTTCTCGGGTTTTTCCAGGATGCCTTTCTGGATCTCTGGGGGTTAAATATGTTTTCAAAAACCCTGATTGTTTTCTCGGCTTTTAATATAATACCTAAGACCAAGGAAATTAGATTACTGCTCGGACAGGTTTTTCTTAGTATACTATTGATAGCTTTAGCCCATAACTTGGTATATTTGGGGCTGAACAGTTTAGTTGAACAATATTCTGCAGAGCTGATGTTCTGGAGGCAGCTTGCAGGCAATAGCATCTACACGGCGATCGTTGGTAGTTTTATCTACCTTTTCCGAACCGGTTAAATTATCCCATGAAGCACAATTCTAAACAACGAATCCGCACCTCTATTCGAGTGCTCCAGGTGAGCATGCTTGCCCTTGGTCTGATAATTTTGGGAAGGTTAGTTCAACTGCAAATTGTTGAACATGATACCTATAGTCCGCTCAGCCGTGAAAACTCACTTCGCCAGGAAATCGTAAATCCGGCCAGAGGCCTGATTTACGACCGAAAGGGCCGCCTCATGGTTGATAATGAACCTATCTACTCTATCACCATCACTCCGGCCAGCTATAACAGCAAGAACACCCCGAAACTGGCAGAAATTATCGGCATGCCTGTAGAAGATGTAGAGAAGCGGGTACAAGAAGCACGTGACTATTCTTGGTACCGTTCATCGAGGCTATTCACAGAGGTAGATTTTAAAACCTTTTCCCTTATTCAGGAGAACATCTGGCAGCTTCCCGGTATCGGACACCAGATTGAAAGCAAGCGTCATTATCCGATCGACAGCCTCAAGGCATCACATCTGCTGGGATACCTGCGTGAAGTTTCCGAAAAAGAATATCTGGAAAAAGGCTCCTACCACTTGGGTGACAAAATCGGGAAAAGTGGACTAGAGCTGGTATATGAAAACAAGCTCAGGGGTGAACTGGGTACTGAATATATTAAGATCAATGCCATGGGGCAATCAATGGGCCCCTACCAGAATGGAAACATCGATGAGTCACCCGAAAGAGGCAGCGACCTCATTACCACAATCGATGCAGATCTACAGGTAATGGCAGAGGATCTGATGGAAGGCAAGAGCGGGGCGGTGGTTGCCCTGGACCCTAATGACGGATCTGTCTTGTCTATGGTAAGTGCTCCCCAGTATGAACCCAGAAAGCTCTCCGGTAGAATTGACAGTGCCTACTGGCAATCAATAAATACCGACTCTACCAAGCCTCTGTATAACCGAGCCATCTCTTCGCGTCAGCCCCCCGGTTCTACCTTCAAGCCATTGATGGCCCTGATGGGTATGGAAATGGGGCTTATCAATTCAAATACTGAAATTAACAATCCGGGCTATTACTACCGTGGGCGGCGCTATAACGATCTGGCCGATCCGGGTATGTATGATGTCGGCAAAGCACTGGAGCAGTCAAGCAATACCTTTTTCTTCTGGCTGATGGATAATATGGTTACAAAAAGAAGCATTGACCGGTGGAACGACCTCGCTTCTGATTTCGGGCTGGGAAAGCGTAACAATATCGATCTTCCTTATGAATCGGCAGGAATCTTACCCGACAGCACTTATCTGAATCGCGTTTTGGGTGAAGGGAAATGGGGTATCGGTGATATGCTGAGCCTTGGCGTCGGCCAGGGCTTCATGTCCGTTAGTCCGTTGCAAATGGCGCTGGTAGCTGCAGGGATTGCCAATGACGGCTATCATGTGCAGCCTCATATCGTACAAAGTATTCGTGAAAATGACGGGACTGTAAAGTTTACGAAAACGGAAAAAGAGAAGATTGAATGGGTAGACCCCTATGAGCTGAGTATAGTCAAAGACGGCATGCGTAGAGTGGTGACCGACGGAAGCAGCCGCTGGTACGCCAAACTCGACAGTATAGCCATTGCCGGCAAGACCGGCACCTCCCAGAACCCGCATGGCCGTGATCACGGATGGTTCATAGGCTTTGCCCCTTTTGATAATCCTCAAATTGCCATTGCCGTTCTGGTAGAAAATGCAGGCTACGGTTCTATTTCAGCCGTACCCATCGCTTCCCTGCTTATTGAGAAATACCTCAGCGGCAAGATTAAACGAAACTACGTTTACGATTATGTGAAAAATTTTGAGCCTCGTGATAGCGATTCCTCCGATGATGAGGACAGTACTGAACAGGACACTGTGACAACTACAACCCAAACCACAACAGACAACACCGATGAATAAGATGAGAGACTTCAGCTGGCCTCTCGTTTTGCTGTGGGTCGGCCTTATTGCCGTAGGCCTAGTGGCAATATATAGTGCCACCCAGGGACCTGTATCTCAATTCCTGCCGGAATATATTCAGGTCAATTTCGCCAAGCAGCTAATCGCTTTCGGTATTTCAGTACTGGTTTTGATAGGGATCCAATTTGTTGCCCCTCGAACCTTCATGGAGGGGTCATATATATTTTACGGGCTATGTCTCATCTTGATGGTTCTGACCCTATTTTTTGGAAAAGAGGTTAACGGGGCAAGAAGCTGGCTCGATATCGGCCCCATGAATTTCCAGGTCAGTGAGTTAATGAAAGTTGCTACAGTGCTTGCCGTGGCCAATTACCTGACCAGTCAGCGGAATATTTCTGCAGAAAATTTACGGTATGCGCTTACGGCAGTGATCTTGATTGTGGTACCGGCTATCCTGGTCGTTCTGCAGAATGATACAGGTACCGCCATCATTTTCTTCGGACTGATACCCGTCATGCTATTCTGGTCGGGCCTTCCCTACGGTGTTTCCTTGTTTATGATTTCCCCGGCAATAATTGGCTATCTAACCATCATCAACTGGTACTGGGGATTGCTTGCTGCAATCATACTCACCTTTGCCATTTTCTTTATACAGCGTCGTACCTGGCTTACATTTGCCTCTTTTGTTTTTGGCATTATGGTAATAATCGGAATTCAGGTGGCTCTTACAGAAGTGCTACAGCCTCACCAGAGGGCACGCATCGAAGCGTTTAC
>DATFJD010000281.1:0-2705 GCA_035269475.1 Halalkalibaculum sp. | reverse complement strand
TGTACTGCAAATGATAGATGGAAAAACGGCTAAATTGTGAATTGGTTTACACCCCGGCGGGGTGGCCTGTTTGTAGAACTACAAAAGAGTGAAAACGAATCGCCGAACAGAGGGCTAGGTTTGGAGATCTGGACAAAGTTGAGGCGGTACCAATCCAGATTGGTTATTTACAAACAACATTCAACTTCATGATGGTGCAAATCTATGTGCAGCGGAGCTGCTGGGATGTCGTCACGGAGCGGAGCTCCGGACGAGGATAAGTCGTATTCTATAAACCGTATATCGTATTACGTACATCAGCGCCCGATTAACCGATTCTAACATTGTGCAGAAGTAACTTAAAAATACTCGCCTATCTTATTTATAGTACAAAAAATGGTAATGGCTCTCATAATTATTGAGAAAACTTAAATTGTAAATAATTGTATTTATGATCTGAATGTGCTTATTTCAAGACGTTTTGCGCTAGAAGGTGAAGCGCTACTTTTTTTACGATCAAAAAAAATCATTCTATGGATAAGCGCTACAGACCAAAGCTCAAGCCGGTTCGTATTCTTACAACCCTGCTCCTTACATTCATTTTTGCCTTTCAACTCAATGCTCAGCAAGCAACACCTCCTTTTTCGCTTGATCTAAATCTGGGCGGTGGTCTAATTGGAAATTCGGATGTAAAGACGGCATTTCAGCCGGAAATTGGGTTTCGCTTCCAGCCCGGAAGATGGGGTGTTGGCTTGGAATCCGGCTTTTTCTCATTCGATCCGGCTTTCGACGCGGATCAATATCGTAGCGGGTTTGAAGAGTATACAGTAGTTCAGGAGTCTGCCGATAAATGGAATGCTTTTTATATCAACGCCGGTCCAAGATTACGGTTTGGTAACCGGCTCCCCGTGCAGTTCAGTGCCGGACTCGATCTCGCTCTGAGCTATAAAAATCCACCGTCACAAAGTGTGGAATTCACGGATCCGGAAGGAAATTTCGACGATCTTGACTTTACTCTTGCAAGTTTTGAGCCTGGCGAAGACTACAGCAAATGGTCGGCAGCCATTCGACCGCAAATTCAGCTGGAGTTTTCCCCATTCCGAAGTAATCGTATAGGGTTTAATGTGAAAACCGGAATACAGCACGAGCTGTCTGACCGTGAATTTACTTACACCGAGCGGGATCTGTCGAGGGTCCGACTGGTTCCAAGTGCCGGTGAGATGCTTTTTCAGTTTGAAAATGCACCTGAAGTGGAGCGAACCACATCCGCTCCCAAAACGAACTTTTTTGCTAATGTGGGTGTGAAAATAAATTTTGGCGGTTCGAAAGCACCGGCAGTAAGTCAGCCGGTGTTTACCGGAACTGAGGAACTGCCGGGAGGGGATGAGGAACCGCCAACGGGAGAAGAAGATCCTCCTGAAGATGGTGATCCGGAAGAAGAAACCGGTGAAGAAGAAAATGAAGAGGAAGGTGAGGAGGAAGAAGAAGAGGATCAGGAAGAACCCGAGCAGCTGTTTGTTGGCGAAAACGGGGAGTTTGAGGTAGAGAACCTTGATATTACCGGAAATGGCCCTTTTTCAGGAACCGGTGAGGTTTTTATCGATTGGCTTCAATCCTATATTTCCGTTGAGTTTACCGGTATCACCGTGAATCCTGTTAATAACCATCTCACATCCGGCCAGGTTACATCGGTTATTGATGATAATGCACCTGCTTATCCTAAAGCCTGGGCCTCACCGATCGCTACAAATATGGTTGCCTATAATCATCCAGAGGTAGCAGCCGTGCATAATTTTATGCTGCAGCAGCCCTTTTACGAGTATAACGGCACTCCCATCACGCCTACAGTTCTGGAGGCGCCGATTGGCGTTGAGCTGGACCCAGATAGTTGGTTTGCAATTATGGAGATCGTTTTTGAGTCGGATATATCAAAATTTAACGCGTCTATTGCCTACGAAACACCGGCCGACTGGAACAATGCCGACCTGGTGGGGTTTGCGGTGAAAGATCTGGAGTTTCATCCGCTGGAGATCAGTTTTCAGCAGGGACGGCTCGAGATTGTGGACGACCTGACGGTGGGTAACGCCAATAACGATATCAACTTTACATTTCTGAAACCCGATAACCCGGCCCCCGGTACCTTTATTGAGTGGGATGAAACCGGATTTACACTTTTTGGGATTGAGATTCAGAGCGAATTTACGCGTGACTGGCTGCTGCCTGTGCCCGACAATGGCACCGATAAAGTAGCGGCAACGCTGAGTGGAACGGGCTATTCCTGGAATAATCTTCTTTTGACCGGCAACCTTGATAAAGCGGAGTTTGTAAACGGTGCCGGGATGACGATTGAGGCTAACAATCTGAACTACGATATGTCTGACTCACTCAATCCGGCCGGAATTGAGTTTCCTGAAAACTATACGGGACAGGATACAACAGCGCTATGGCGTGGATTCTATGCCGATAGTTTTACGATCGGTTTACCTGAATCGATAGAGACCAATGCAGGCGGTCCTCCAGAGGTTGGTGTGCAGGATATGATCATTGACCACCAGGGAGTGACGCTCGAAGCGTTTGCTCACAACGTGTATCAGTATCCCGATGCGAGTGTAGCCGATCTCAACGCCAGCGTGGATACGGTGACCGTAAACATCGAGACCAACACCTTCACCGAGGCATACATCACCGGACAGCTGGCGATACCGGCAACGCATCCCGATTCTTTA
>DATFJD010000280.1:0-5844 GCA_035269475.1 Halalkalibaculum sp. | reverse complement strand
TGCAGGAACTGGGCGCCGATACCGAAGGCATTGTCTTCGAAGAATGAAGGACGAAAACCGGAGAAAAGGAGGGCGTGAGTAGAACACTCTCGATCTCTGCCTCCTCTTGTTGCCGAAGCAGAGCTTCGGCAACAGGGTATGAGTTTTGCGTTCTGAGAGCGCTCTGCTCCCGTATATTGTGCTAATTCGGCGGGAGTGTAACTCCCTCGGAGCTTTAAGCTTTTTTATTAAATAAAGAACAATTCGCAGGTTTATTCTAAAATTCATCATCCTGCATCCTGAATCTTTTATCTTGTATCCTGATTCCTGTCACCATCTAAACGATATCACCATAATCCATGTTTTGTAACAAATAATAACCTCAAAGAAACTTTTATTTAGATGAAATTAGTCGATCCGTCGGGAAATGAAGTAACCAGTAAAGAGAACAAGGACGCCAAAGAACTCGAAAAGCAGCTCTCAAGCAAGATTGAAGAGATGCTTGAGCCGGTGATGAACAAAGTGAAGCTGTCCGGTGCCCAGGTACCGCAGCAGCAGCTTATGCAAATCAGTTCAGCTGCTCACCAAATGCTGTTTAACCGCATGATTTATAACCTGCTCAGCAAGGTTGGCATAGAAGATATCAGTGAAGTGCTGTCTGAAGACGATGTGGAAGAACTTTCCACCTCCCTGAAGAACCAGATTAAAATTCAGGGTCAGGATGATGACAGCGGTGACATTGCCGACATGCAGGAGATGATGCGGCAGCAACAGGATAAGCCTGAAGCCTAGGTAAGCTGTTGCCGTCAATCACATCTCAACTGAGGCTTTGAGGGAGTTCCGCTCCCAAATTATGAAAAATAATATAACTCAGTAAAAGTAGTGTAGCTTCAGTAGAGCATTTACGCGCAATTTTTACAATATCAGCATGGCGTCGCCGAAGGAGTAGAATCGATACTCCTCGCGGATGGCATGCTGATATATTTTTTTCATCTCTTCATAACCGGTAAAGCCTGCAACCAACATCAGCAGCGTGCTTTTCGGCAGGTGAAAGTTGGTTATCAGCGCATCCACAGCCTTAAATTCATAACCCGGCCTGATGAATATGTCGGTTTCACCGGCATCCTCCCTAAAGCTACCGTACTTATTTTTTACTGATTCCAATACGCGCACGCTGGTCGTGCCGATTGCCGTAATATGTTCAGCCGCATTCAGCTCTTCTACCGTATGGTTATCCAGTTCGTACCACTCGGAGTGCATGGTATGCTCTTTAATCTCCTCTTCCTTGACCGGCGCGAAGGTGCCCAGCCCTACATGCAGGGTGACCTCTGTCCATGATACTCCTGATTTCCTGATCTTATCTATGAGCTCGTCCGTAAAATGAAGTCCGGCCGTAGGTGCCGCCTTGCTTCCCATGTCTTCTGCAAATACCGTCTGATATTCTTCTGATAGTGATTCATCCTGCTCTATATATGGCGGAAAAGGGGTGCGCTGATAAATACCGTAAACGGAACTGTCAAGATCCGGTTCCATCCTGAGGGTGCGAAGGCCTTCTTCGTCGATATGCAGCACTGTGGCGGAGATGTCATCGCTCAGCTGTACGGTTCGGCCTTCCTTGAATTTTTTGCCGGGACGCACCATGGCTCGCACCCTGTTTTGGTCCAGTGATTCCAGGATGAATACTTCCATCTTACCATCGTCAAAAAGCAGGCGACATTTTTCTACCTTGCTGTTGTTTGCTACGAGGGTGGTGTTGTTGGGGAGATGGTTAGACAGGTTATAGAAGTGGTCGTCGGTAATGCTGCCGTCCGCCCTGTTGTACACCAGCAGACGGGCATGATCGCGGGGCCGTACCGGTTTCTGGGCAATGAGTTCGTCCGGCAGTTCATAATCAAAATCAGAAAGCGTAAATTTATTTTTGGCCACAGATTTACACAGATTAAAACGGTTTTATTTTGCTTCGGATGGCAAAAATTTAGGGGCTAAAGATAATGAGTTATCACGATTAATCGAACTGCAGGGCTCTATAAAATCATTCAAGATCAGTGAAAATCTGTGGCTAAAATATTATATCCGTTAGTTCCGCGTGAATCTGCGGCCAAAATATCTCTAAAATCTTTTCCCTGTTTCCGGTACTCTGCTCCGGAAACAAGTGGTGAATCATGTTCCCTCCGCAGCAGAGCGGCGGAGGGAGTGGGAGGTAATCCGCGTATACCCGCGGCCAATAACTATCTGTGCGGATCTGTGGCTAAACTATTCAAAAGGAATGCTCAGCTGCTCGAAGCGCCCCTCTTCGCTGAGGTTCAGGTTGGAAAGGGTAATGCCCAGCAGGCGTACCTTGCGCTTGCCTGCCTCCGTTTGCTCCAGCAGCGATTTGGCCGTTTCAGCAATATCTTCTCCCTTGTTAATATAATGGCTGAAGGAGGTGCTCCGGGTAAGGGTTTCAAAATCATCATAACGCACTTTGAGGGTCACGGTTTTGCCGGCCATCTTTTTCTTTTTCATGCTGTGGGATATTTTTTCGGACAGCTCTTCCAGGAAGTTGTGAATCCAGTTGAGCTCCTCCACATCTTCCGAGAAGGTGCGCTCCTTGCCGATGGACTTTCGAATGCGATGAGCCTTCACCTCGCGGTTATCATCACCCCTGACGATGCGGTAGTAGTATCTGCCGGTTTTGCCGAATCGCTCCACCAGTTCAATTTCGTCCCACTCTTTTAAATCCTTGCCGGTATAGATGCCCATCGATTTCATCTTCTTCTCCGTCGCCGAGCCGATGCCGTGAAACTTGCCGATAGGCAGAGACTCCAGAAAAGCATCGGCTTTATCAGGCGTGATAACCGCCATGCCGTTTGGCTTGTTGATATCGGAGGCTACCTTTGCAAGAAACTTGTTGAAGGCGACGCCCGCTGAGGCGGTAAGCCGGGTCTTTTCTCTAATTTGCCGCCTGATCTCTTTGGCTATGAGCGTGGCAGAGGGCAGGTTGATATGATTTTCGGTTACGTCGAGGTAGGCTTCATCCAGCGAAAGGGGCTCTACCAGGTCGGTAAACTGGAAGAAAATCTCCCGTATTTGCTCGGAGACTTCACGGTACACCTCGAATCTCGGCTTTACGAAAATAGCCTGCGGGCAGAGCCTGATCGCTTTGGCGGCCGGCATGGCAGAGTGAACACCAAATTTCCTCACCTCGTAACTGGCTGCGGCAACCACGCCCCTGCCTTCCGGGTTTCCGCCCACAATAACGGGTTTCCCGCGGTACTCCGGAAAGTCGCGTTGCTCAACGGATGCGTAGAACGCATCCATGTCGATATGAATTATTTTTTTTATGCCTTCACTCATCGCGGAAAGTCAGGCCGTTTTAAAGACGGTTGCAGATAAATAATATAAGCAGGATATGAACACAATGTAATGCAATCGTTTAAATCGAACATTCCAAAATTGCATCATTCTGTTTATTTTATCCAAAATCAGGTAAGGAAAAACTAAATTATTTTTGTTTTATGGAAAATCTTGACGGTACGACACTTTTTTGGCTTGTAACAGTGGGGATGCTTATCGGTGCCGCTGCCAAGGTGGTCATGTGGAATAAAGGGCTGACAATTACGACCAATATTATAGCCGGAGTGTTGGGCACGGTTATCGTCGGCGGTATCGGCATTGAGCTACAGGTTCCCGGAAGCATGATGTTTGGGGTGTTGGGCGGCCTGGCCATCTTGTTTATTGCCAATGTCTTTTTTCTTCAGGACGAACACGAAGCCCCCGAACACTGATTCGGGACAGTTTTTGATTATTCTTTACTGCTTTTTAAAGGCTATCACATTGCCATTCAGGCCTTGCTGACAGAAATCAAGTCCTTTTTAATTATTTGTGGCATCTTTTTCTAAAGTTTTTAAATTGTATCAGGGATAGTGATAGGATGAAAGAAGGATATTCGTAATGGGGTATCCTTCTTTTTTTATGCCTTTCTGCCGACAGATATCATTAATTATGCAACAAGCCCCGCCGAATAACGTGAAATGAGACGAACCTGAAATAATAGAATCGTTTCATTCTGCTTATGGAGCCGGCACCTTCACCCTCATCGTCATCCGAAAACCTGTCGTTTGAAAAGCTTAAAGAGCTCGATGCCCTTTTTGATGAACAACTCAAGGGTACAGAGAAAAGAGAAAAATCCCGGAAGAGTACCGGCAAGGGACTATCACTGAAGAAGTTTGTCGGCATTGCCTTTGGAATTGTAGTGATGCTTCTGCTGCCCTTCCTGGTTCTCATTCGCAGCTCTGTCTACCTCTATGCTAACTACGCCCTGAATGGCTGGATTGCTCTTTCAATCGGTGTCGGGGCTACCATTCTGTTGTTGCTGCTCTATGCGGTCATTGTCAGCTATAGCCTGGGGAGTTCGGCCCGTATACATAAGTACATTCGAAGAGGGATAGCCTGCCTGGTTATTGCCTATTGCGGTTACGGCCTGCTCTATTTTTCGGGCGTCAATGCCAAAAGCGAGGAGGTGAAATCATACTACCTTTCCCTGCATCCCATCATGCGGGTTTCCATGGCCACGACGATATTGATGCATGATGATTTGATTGTCACCGACCTGCAACGGAGACCTGAAGATTATAAGGCAATGGGATTGCCGGTCAGGGATCATTCCCTTCATTATGAACAAAAAACGGGCTATGTACATGCCGTAGATATTCGCACGAAAGGACGGGCAGAATGGAAAAACTGGATTACCGAACAGACCTTTGCCCTCTTTGGCCTTAACACCCTTCGACACGTGGGAACAGCCGATCACCTTCATATATCCCTTCCGCTTAATGACTGACAAAACGGTATTGTATCTTCCTTATCGTTTTAATATTCTGAAATCAGCAGGAGGGAATGCTGCCGCTTCGCAGCGTATTTTTTTAACATAAGAAGAGATTTAATTAAGATTGTATTATGGCATCATCTGATAAATATTCGTTATGGTTACGCCCTCATGGTGATATTGCATTTAGTATTCAGCAGCGCATAAATAAACTAAGCGACAAGTATGGCACCCCTTCGTTTGAACCGCATGTAACCCTTCTCAGCGGCATTCGCTACGGAGAAACGGAACTTATTCAGCTTACGGAAACACTTGCCGGCGCGCTGAGCCCCTTCGACCTGCTGCTGACCAAAGCCGGCTACAGGGATAAATTTTACCAGTCGCTATTCGTACACATCAAAAAAAGCAGCGAGCTGATGAATGCCTATAACACCGCCCTGCAGCTTTTCGGTTACGAAGCTGATGAGGACTTTATCCCCCATCTCAGCCTGATGTACGGTGATATCAGCAGGGAAGAGAAAGAGCGCATTTTGAGTATAATGGGCAGGGAATTTCATATCCGTTTTGAGGTTCACAACCTGCTGCTGGTTAATACGGAAGGCAAGCCCGATGAGTGGAAAAAAATCCATC
The DNA here is from genome assembly GCA_035269475.1 of Halalkalibaculum sp. Taxonomy (GTDB): domain Bacteria; phylum Bacteroidota; class Rhodothermia; order Balneolales; family Balneolaceae; genus Halalkalibaculum. The sequence goes on along the minus strand of DATFJD010000280.1, from coordinate 428 downwards.
TTGCCGAGTTTAAATCCTGATTTTACCGCTCTTTATTTAGCTTGAATCTGTTCAATTATATTCCGATTGTTTGCACACTCAATGGAATGAATTATCGGGACCTAAGAAATTTTTTCCCGACTAACCCTGAATAGTGCTCATATGTCAGACTATAAGTTTTTCGACCAGGTAAATAAAGCCTTCGATAAAGCAGCCCGGTACTCTCGCTTTGATACAGGTTTGCTGAATCAAATCAAGATATGTAACAGCGTTTACCGTTTCAGTTTTCCCCTGAAAAAAGATAACGGGGATATTGAAGTGCTGGACGGGTGGCGTGTTGAGCACAGCCATCATAAAGTACCCACAAAAGGCGGCATCCGTTTCAGCATGTCGGTCAATGAAGATGAAACGATGGCGCTCGCTGCACTCATGACCTATAAATGCGCTGT
>DATFJD010000279.1:0-5598 GCA_035269475.1 Halalkalibaculum sp. | reverse complement strand
TACAAGATCCCTCCCCTGATGTTTACTTCCAAAGAGCTGGCTACCATTATGGTCGGACTAAATTTTGTGAAGTCCCAGGTTGACAAAACCCTGGTGGAAGATGCCGAAGGCGTTGAATTAAAAATAAAAGAGTTGCTTCCGGATGAACTACGGGAATTCATGGAGTCTCTGGAAGAACGAACTGTTGTGGATCCCTACATGAATTACGGTGCCGAAAAATCCGACGGAGGAAATTGGTATTTGATCAGCAGTGCTATCTCCCAAAACAAATCCATCCGTTTTGTTTACCGGAGCAAAAGCGACGAAGAGTTGTCCGAGCGAAAAATTGATCCCTACCTGATTGTATTTTTTCGCGACCACTGGAATGTCATCGGATTTTCCCACAAAAGAGAGGCCATACGGAATTTTGTGCTCGACCGTATGTCAGAAATCGAAATTCTGGAAGAAAAGTTTGTGCCTTACGGGCAAATCGACACAGAGGGGCTTATTTTTCGATCTGACGAGAGTTCCCATGATATAGTGGTAGATGTATCCGAAACCGCTTTGCGCCGATTTGAGGCGAACCTGCCGGCTAAAATAATTAAGAAAGAAAGCGTTAAACCTAATTTAATTAGGATCAGGTTTTTATTTGATAATCTTGAATTTATTAATGAATGGCTGTTACAATTTCCAAGAGATGTTAAAATTGTCAGTCCGGATATTCTAATCAAAAAAAGAAATGATTTGTTAGACGAAATTAAAAACTAGAAGTATATTATTTAATTATTAGCTTATATTATAATCTATTTAAAATAACTGCTATTATCTCATCCTTTATTATTATGTTCGTTATAATAATGAATACTGTTGTGTAAGTTATAGTAATAAGATTGCCCTAAACAAAACGAGCCAAGTCCTGAAGACTTGGCTCGTTTTGATATGATGACTTTAGCCTATTTCGGACTAGACATCGGGCCCTGCCTCTATGATTTCATCGTGACTATCATCCTTGTATTTTTCAAAGTTTTTGTTAAACAGCTTACCCAGTTTTTCGGCTTGCTTGTCGTATTCGCCCGAATCCTCCCATGTATCCCGGGGCAGCATAATATCCGAGTCAACATTAGGGCACTCTGTCGGTATTTGAAATTTAAAAACGTCGTCCGTTTCCGTATCAGCATTATCAAGATCTCCTGCATGAATAGCATTGATAATGGCTCGCGTGTTCTTAAGGTCAATTCTTTTTCCCGTTCCGTAGGGTCCGCCGGTAAGGCCGGTGTTTACCAGCCAGGCTTTTGCATTATGTTTGCGCATTTTCTGGGCAAGCATCTCAGCATATTTTGCCGGCGGCCAAGCCAGGAAGGCGGCCCCGAAGCAGGCTGAAAAGGTAGCTTCCGGCTCATCAACACCAACTTCCGTGCCTGCCACTTTCGCGGTATAACCGCTGATGAAATGATACATCGCCTGTTCCGGCGTAAGCTTGCTGACGGGCGGAAGCACTCCAAATGCATCATAGGTTAAAAAGATGACATTCCGCGGATGTCCAGTCATACAAGGGATTTTAGCGTTTGATATATATTCTATCGGGTAAGAAGCCCTTGTATTTTGGGTAATTGAAGTGTCATGGTAATTGACTTTCCGATTCTCCGGGTCGAAGCCGACATTCTCGAGAACGGTTCCAAATTTAATGGCATTATAAATTTCCGGCTCCTTTTCCTCAGATAGATCTATGGTTTTTGCATAGCAGCCCCCTTCAATGTTAAAGACCCCGTCTTCGCTCCAGCAGTGTTCGTCATCTCCTATCAACTTGCGACTGCTGTCTGCCGACAAGGTGGTCTTACCGGTTCCCGATAATCCGAAAAACAGGGCCACGTCATTATCGGAATCTCCCTCATTGGCCGAGCAGTGCATGGAAAGTACATTCTTCTTGGGCATCAGGTAATGCATAACAGTAAATATCCCCTTCTTCATCTCACCGGCATACTCCGTTCCCAAGATGACCATTTGCCCGGTATCAAAGTTTACATCCACGCTGGCATCGGAAGTCATGCCTTCGGTAAATTTATTGGCAGGAAATTTACCGGCATTGTAAACCACAAAATCCGGATCCCCGAAGTTTTCCAGCTCTTCTTCGCTAGGACGAATCAACATATTCTGCATGAACAACGCATGGTAGGCACGTTCGGCAATAATACGGACCTTCAAGCGGTATTTGGGATCCCATCCGGCATATCCATCGATCACATATAAGCGGTCACGCGTATTCAGATAATCTGTGGCCCTCTGATGGTTTATTTTAAACGTATGTTCATCCAAGGGTATATTCACACTGCCCCACCAAATCTCATCCTTTACTCCTTCGCTTTCAACTACCCGCTTGTCTGCCGGACTTCTGCCGGTACGTTTACCGGAGCGTACCACCAAAGCACCATTGTTGGTTATCACAGAGCCCGAGTCGTATTTAATCGCCTCTTCATAAAATCGCGCAGGTGCTGCATTTCTGATTATTTCATCAACTTTTATTCCATGTTTGGATAGGTCTACCTCTTGCTGGGACATGACTTTGCTAATTTAGCTTTTGATATTAGAACTTACTATTCGGTAAATGGGTTAAGGCACTTGACTAATATATCAATTTTGCCCTTTACTTAAGACTGAAAACAACAACTAGTTTCTTTCAAAACAAATAAATCTGGTTCAATGATCCAACGACGATCTGTTGCTATTGTAGGTACGGGAAATGTAGGAGTAGCCGCGGCTTATGCATTATTCAACCAGAGGCTTGCCAGTGAAATTATACTGGTTGACCTCAATAAGGAAAAGGCCGAAGGCGAAGCCATGGATTTAATGCACGGCCAGCTCCTGGTTGGTAATGTTACTGTGCGGGCAGGAGGTTATGAAGATCTTAAAGATACCCAGGTCGTTGTCGTAACCGCGGGCGTCGGACAAAAGTCGCCGGATGAATCACGACTGGAGCTGTTAAATAGAAATGCCGCTGTGTTTAAGAATATTATTTCAGAACTGGATACCCATGCGCCCAACGCGATCCTGATCATAGCAACCAACCCGGTAGATATCCTTACCTATGTGTCACAACAGTTGAGCAGCCGTAAACCTGAACGGATTATTGGAACCGGTACTCTGCTTGATACGGCTCGTTTTCGCGCGCTGCTGGGTCGTTATTATGATGTGGATCCCCGCTCGGTTCATGCCTACATCTTGGGAGAACATGGGGATTCGGAGGTGCCTATATGGAGCCAGGCCAGCATCGGCGGGAAACCCCTCATGAACAATTCCATTATGGGAAAGCCGTATAACCGCAAAGAGATGGACGAAATTTTTGAAAAGTCAAAAAATGCGGCCTATGAGATAATCGAGAGAAAAGGGTTTACCAATTCCGCAATCGGCGTTGTAATTGCTCGCATCGTAGAAGGCATCCTGGAGGATGAAAAAAGCGTAGTCCCTGTCAGCGTTTACTGGAGCGGAGAGTATGGAATTAAAGATGTCTGCATGAGTCTCCCCAGCGTTATCGGGCTGGAAGGAGTTAAAAACCGGATGACTCCCGGCCTGAATGTTGAAGAAATTGCAGGCCTGAAACATTCGGCTGACATACTCAAAAAGAGTATCGAAGGCATTGATCTTGATAAATAAGGTTCCCACCGGTAACAAAACAAGCCAAGTCATTGAGACTTGGCTTGTTTGATATACTTCTTGGTTTTAAGCAGTTCAGGCTTAGAAACAATGATAGCTTTCCTAACTTAGGCTTAACCCGATTTTTTATACCGTATCGTCCTCTTCTTCATTGACAACACGGGTCACGGCAGCAATCTGTTCCTCGCCATCAAGACGCATGATGCGAACGCCCTGGGTATTTCTTCCCATGGTTCGGATGCCGCCGCAGTTCATTCGAATCACCTTGCCGCCTTCCGTAATAACCATCAGGTCATCTCTATCAGAAACTTCCTTGAGGGCAATCAGGTCACCGGTCTTCTTGGTAACTTTAAGGGTAATGACACCTTTTCCGCCACGGCTTTGCTCTCGATAATCTTCTACGAGAGATCGCTTGCCGTATCCATTTTCTGATATTGCCAGCACCGTAGCCTCGTGGGTGTTTTTGATGACCACCATATCAACCAATTCATTATTCTTGCCAAGACTCATGCCTTTAACACCCGAGGTGTTTCGTCCCATATCGCGAACGTCTTCTTCACCGAATCGAATGGCGCGTCCTTTTCGATTGGCAAGGATTATGCTGCTGTTGCCATCCGTCAGGGCAGCACCCAGCAGGGAGTCATCATCCTTGATATTGATTGCAATAATGCCATCACGCCGTGGACGGCTATAAGCTTCAAGGGTTGTTTTCTTCACCTGTCCGCCTTTGGTAGCCATTATAATGTAATGGCTGTTGATATACTCTTCATCGTCCAGCGTTTTGACAGGTACAAAGGTTTTGATTGAATCGTCCTTATCGATATCAATAAGGTTGACAATAGCCCGGCCGCGTGACAATCTGGATCCTTCCGGAATTTCGTAGACCTTGAGCCAGTAACACTGTCCCTTTTCCGTAAAGAAAAGAATATAATTATGGTTGGTAGCCACAAACAGGTGTTCTACATATTCCTCGTCCTTTGTGGTAGTACCTTTCATTCCTTTGCCGCCACGCTTCTGACGGCGATAGCCGGAAACGGCCATGCGTTTGATAAATCCTTTATTGGATATGGTCACAACCACATCCTCATCCGCAATCATGTCTTCTACATTGAAATCTTCCGCAGAGTAGATCACTTCGGTACGTCTTCCATCACCATAGCGATCTTTAATGTCAAGCAGCTCTTCCTTAATAATATCGGTCTGCTCATCACGATTGGAAAGAATACCGCGATATTCCGTGATTTTTTCAACTATATCGGAGTACTCAAGTTCAATCTTGTCTCGCTCAAGTCCCGTCAGCTTTTGAAGACGCATGTCCAGGATGGCTTTGGCCTGAAGGTCGGTCAGCGCAAACTGTCGGCGCAGGGCTTCGTTTGCCTCCTGCGGACTGTCGGCCGCCCGAATGGTCTTGATTACCTCATCGAGGTTATCATTGGCAATTTTAAGGCCTTCCAGGATGTGGGCTCGTGCTTCTGCCTGGTCCAGGTCATAAATCGTGCGGCGAATAATGACCTCTATGCGGTGCTCAACAAAATGGTAGATAAGTTCTCTAAGCGACATCACCTTTGGTCGTCCTTTGACGAGTGCAAGGCTGATCACACCAAATGTTTGCTGCATCTGGGTGTACTTGTAGAGCTGGTTAAGTACAATGCCGGGATTCGCGTTGCGCTTCAGAATAATCACAATCCGCATACCGTCACGGTCTGACTCATCTCTTATCTCTGAAATTTCGTCCACCTTGTCATCCTGAACCAGTGAAGCAATCTTCTGTATAAGGGTAGTCTTGTTGACCTGATAAGGAATTTCCGTAACAATAATCTGCTCCCTGTTGCCACGGATCTCTTCAATATTGGCACGGGCGCGCATGGTTATTTTTCCACGTCCGGTTTCATAGGCCTCTTTTACGCCGTCATATCCATAAATAATGCCGCCGGTCGGGAAGTCGGGAGCGGTTACATGCTCCATCAACTC
>DATFJD010000278.1:0-3756 GCA_035269475.1 Halalkalibaculum sp. | reverse complement strand
GTTGCCGGTAATCACTGCCCGGGATAGCTTGTTAGATGTACTATTCTTGAATTAAATAACTGTCTGAATGTGATACGAAAGCGCTTGTTAGCCATTAATATAATACCCCCAAACATCATAAAGCCAAGAGGTCCCGGATATTTAATAATATGGTATAAGCTCTATCAGCTTTGCTCAGAATTTGCTTTGGTGAATCCCGAAGGATCCGCGTTGTTATACTTTGAAGGACATTTCATCAACATATCGTTCGCATAAAATACACCGTTTTGCATTTCACCTATAACAACAAGCTGATCAGCCTGCTCAAAATTGTTCGGTTTCGGCTTGGGATATACTACTCTGCGGGTATTGCCTGACTGATCTTTCATATAAAAACTGAAATTCTTTGACTTCATAGAGAATCCGTAGTCCTGAGAATCATCCCATGTACCCACTACATGAGCCCCCTCCATGCCTTGAGCCTGTTCAAAGTCAACATATGTGCTGATGCTGTTGCCAAAGTTATACATCAGTAAAGAGGTAAAACCGACGATAGCAACAATTCCGAAAATGAGTTTGGGTTTCATAGGTACTAAGAGGTTTTTGAATGTTCAACTTGTTCTTCCAGCTTGCTCACTTTTTTATCAACCCTGACAATAAAAAATAAGAGTACCAGCCAGATGATCAGGCTTACTGCCAGTACAATAAAAATCAGATCGTAGGAGGCTGCCGCCTGAATGAAAGCGCTCGATTCACCGAGCCCATTGGCTGCATCCCACTTCTGGGAGTAACTTTCGGTGAGTGTATCAACGGCTGCCACCGAATCTTCTTGTATTTGGAATAAAATATTTTTCATTCAATCGGTTATTCTATCTCAAGTTTAACTTTTTTATACCGGTTAAGAATATTGCTGATCCAGATGGCTAAACCTATAAAGCCGACAACCGCAGGATAAAATATATAACGCAATTCAGGTGCGGTAATTTCACTGAAGGCCGGATTGCCTTCTGCTCCCGGGTGCAAACTAGGCAGCTGTCGCGGTATTATATACAATAAAAAGGGTATCGTAGTTGCTGCAAAGACATTAAAAACAGCGGCAATTTTTGCTCTTTTCTCCGGATTGTCAAAAGCTGTACGTAATACAAAGTAAGCCACATAGATCATCATTCCCAATGCAGAAAGATTCATTCGCGGCTCAGCAAAAGTCCACCACGTTCCCCATGTAAAACGGGCCCAAACCGCACCGGTCAGCAGCCCGCATATGCCGAACATGAGCCCCACCTGGGTTGCGGTTTCAGCTTTATGGTCAGTTATTGGATCGGGATTGTTCAAATACCTGATACTGTAAACCAATCCCGCCCCGAAACAAACAGCCATTGTAAACCACATGGGTACATGCAAAAACAGGTTCCTTGCTGATTGCTTTAGAATGGGAATATCCGGTATCGGTATCAGAAAACCGACAGTAATAACCGCAGTCATCCATACAGCAATCGCATATTTCCAAGGTTTTAAATTCATAATCCGGGTTCGTTCTTTTTCAAGCCGCTAAATATACGAAATGTGTATGGGAAAACTTAGCCGATATTCTAGCATTTTCGCGAATTTTACCTATGTTATCACTGTTATTTGAAGTTATTGTGAACAACCCGATAATGTAACATGTCTAATAATACCGAGGTCAAATCCTACACGCTTACCCCTAGCTGGAAGCACTACCTAACCGGCTATCTACTCAGTATACTGACCATTCCCCTGGCAGGAATCGGTTTGATAGGCCTCTATTTTGTTCGAAAAAAACACAAGAGTAGAAAATATATCATTACCGATACACAGATATCTTCGGCTGACACGAAATACCAGCGCAATGTTGACCTCGTAAATATAGAAGATGTTGAAATCGAACAGGGATGGTGGCAGCAGAAACTCGGCATCGGTAACCTGGTATTGAAAACTTCCGCATCAGAGATAAAAATTTCGGGCATCGAAAATCCGGGAAACCTGAAAGATATTCTCCAGAAAGCAATATATGCCGAGGTGCAGCGCCAGAAGGAGAAAGAAAAAAACAAGCCCAGAGAACCCAAATACAGCCCCGGCAGCATGGATAAAATGGAGTACCTTACCGGGTTATGGCAACAAGGCTTAATTTCTGATGAAGATTATGAGAAGGAGCGAAAACATTTCGAGTAAGCCCATTCTTGCTATCGAGAACTAATGTAACTGACGCATTTCAGAGTAGGATAGTTCTAGGGTTTCGCTTATTTCTTCATCCCTCGGAAAGGTTTTCATAAAGAAGTATAGCGGTATAAAGGCTAAAAGCAGGTAATAAATATTACCGGACAAGAGGTAGCCGGTAATCAGGGTCAAAGAAGCCGCTTCTATTAACGCAACTCTCAAAATTGACGCAGATCTGAAGTTCGCAACCCGCTCCTGCAGCGGCAAATTGCCCTCAATTACAGATATTCGTTTCTTGTAGATAAAGCCGGAAAGCCAGAGCATGGCGACGGCCGCCAGAACTATCAGATACAAGGCATTCGAGGGTAACACAACCAGCCCAATTCCGGCATTCACAAAGTTGTTCAACACAAAACTAAGCCCGGCAAATAGCAATACTCCGAAAAACATGGCGCCATGCAGAATTTTAGCTTGAAGGAATGTTTGTTTTAAATCCATGATTATAACCTTGATCTGAAATCCACTGCCAAAGCGGGCTAATTTTAAATTTTTTAACCTGCCGTATTTAGTAACTCAGCGGTTAATTTTGTAAGTATATAAAAAAATTTTGGCTTTAGGCTATAACAAATCAATAATCGTTATGAATTTCGCAAAATCCTTTAATAGATACTTCTCACCATTATTTCTTGTACTCATGCTCTTTGCAGGGACGAGTTATGCTCAGAAAGCAGACTTTGAACAAGCCGAACGTTTCACTACCCAAATGATGGAGAAAATGGTGGGAAGCACGGAGGTAGATCCGGAATGGATTGAAGATCAGGACCGGTTCTGGTATACCTACGAAAACTCCGATGGCAAACACTGGTATTTTGTCGATGCCGACCGAAAAACAAAGTCAACGCTGTTTGACCAGGAAGTGATGGCCTCCAAACTGGCCGAAACTTTCAACAAACCCTTCAACAGCAAAGATCTGCCCCTCAAGGATTTTGAATACAATACCGATCAGGGACTCTTTGAATTTCATGTAGACAGCATTCGCTTTACCTACCAAATTGAAAATCGCCGGCTCATTAAGGGCGATTCCCTTGGCAAGGAACCAAGCGACCGCTGGAAGACTTACTCCCCTGACAGCACCTGGATTGCCTTTGCTAAAAATCACAATCTCTATCTGATGCAGGCTGAGGATCCCGACAGTACGGAATACCGGCTTACCGAAGACGGGGAACGCTGGTACAGTTTTCAGGCTGATGAAGGTGACACTACCAGCAACAAACGATTGCGCTCCAATGCCCGGTGGTTTGAGGATTCAGAAAAATTGTATGTCCGCAGATCCGATGCTCGCGAGGTTGAAGAGTTATGGGTTATTAATTCCCTTAAAAAGCGGCCTGAACTGCAAACCTATAAATATCCCATGCCCGGAGATGAGAACGTGCCGCAGGACGAAGTCTGGGTTTTTGATGTTCAGGATAAAGATGGGATTAAACTGGATACAGAGAAAGAAGAGTGGGAGGATGAATCCCTCGGAGGGGCCTACTTCAATGATGGCGGGTTCTTTACGGGACTCGATTCTGATTACCTCTACATTCTCAGAAGAAACCGGCA
>DATFJD010000277.1:0-6122 GCA_035269475.1 Halalkalibaculum sp. | reverse complement strand
TTTTTTTATAATGCTTGAATACGGCTCTTAGATAGGCTGCAAACAAAAAGCGCACCTTATTAAGGGTGCGCTTTCAAAAATATAATCGCAATTTGTGTTCAGACCGGCTTACCCTTTAACCGTTGCCTCCACTGTTGCCTTTGTCTCCGCTGTTGCCCCTGTTTTGTTTGTTCTCAAGTCCGGGAGGCGTTCCGCCCGGAGGGCCGCCACCTACATTACCGTTGAAAAGATTCTGCAGTATTTTTTTGGCAGGTATTCCACCCTTCATCTGCCGGGCTACTCCCTCTATGACGCTGGCAGCAGGCAGCTGACTTCTTTGCTGCGCTACTTTCATAGCTGCCGGCAATCTCTGAATTTCTGCTGTTTTGAAGCCTCCCTTTAAGGATCTTACAATGAGTGAACGCGACGCTTCCGGCTGATCAGCAGTTGTGGGTAATTCTGCAAATACGCCCACCGAAGCTACCACATTTGATGGTTGCACATTTCCAGAAAGCTCCCCGCTTCCAATCTCGTCCAGCAATTTCTGAATTTCCCCGGAAGGGATGTCATTCATCAATCCACGGGAAGTCGCTTTGATCATCTCATTCCTGAACTGACTATCAGACATTCCTGCGCCAGGCCTGCCTACCATCTCTTTTACATTTGGCCGCTGTATCCAAGACTCCACCAAAGGACCCGCACTTTGTACAGATTGCTGCATGTTTCTAAGAACAGGCATCATCCGGTTAGCAGGCACCCCTTTAGACAACCCTTCCAGCGCCTTTTGCAGTACTGTCTCTGAAGGCAGATTTTCATCAGCAAGCGCTATGGCAGGCTCAATGATATCCATCAGCTGCTGGTCGGTCAGTCCCCTGGCCTGCGCCCGTTTCTGCAGTTCCTGCAGCTGCGACTGCTCAACGCCCTTATTACGGGCTTGCTCCAGAACCTCTTGCAGGGAAGCCGTTTGCGCCTGCGAAAGCACCGGTAACAATACCAGGCCCAGCAGTAAAGGAATCGTTAGTATTTTCGGTAATATATGTTTTGAATTTTTCATAATGATATCCTTCCAATATTTATTCGACGAGTAGCATTGCATTCTCTCCGCCGAATCCGTCATCTACGGTATACGTATCGTTTGAAAATTTAAGCCATTCTTCGGTATCTCCTTCTACGTGCAAAATCTTGTACTCATAAGCTCCTGACTCTAAAGGAAGTTCAGCGGCATAAGTCTTTTTGTTTTTTTGAGTCAGCGGAATGCCGGCCCTGTTCCAGTTATTAAAATCGCCTACGAGGTATAATCTTCCGCCGCCGGAAAAATTGATATTCATCGCCATCAGCTGCTCCCTTCTCTTCTCCCACTCCGGTTCTATGACCCTGTTGGAAGAGCGTCGTATAATATTTGGCTGCAAGGATAACCGAACACCGCCGGAAACCTGCATATCTGTTATAGACTCATTGGATGTAGTAATATTCCTGTTCAGTCCCTCAACGGATGCAAAAACCGAAACGGTCTTGTTAATAGGGTAATTACCCGTCAGGCCCAGCCTGAAAATGCGATCGAATTCCTGATTTGTGACTAGCTGTTCTTCAGGTGCCCCACCTCCGCCTGGGTTTCCAATCGGAGGCCCGCCGTCGGTACCGGTAGTAGTTGTAAAGTCAAAGCCAAACTGTTCAATGCCTGCTTTTGCAGAAATACTGGTCCCGTTGAGAAAAACGTAACCCACAGAAACCGTTGAACTGAACTGCTCATTGACTGCAGGTATTTTATCCAGTGAACTGAACAGGCTTGCTTTAAGCTGCCAGTTATAAGTGGGCCAGCTTTCGAACTCCAATCCGTAAAAATCGAAACGTCGATTGGTGTTCAGGCTGTCGGAAAAATTGGAATATGACCGGTGACTCACGCCAAGTTTTAGTTTCAGGGAAGTAAAAGGTGAAGCAAACCATGTAACATACGGCTGTGCCCAAAGCATGGTACGATTAAAATTACTGCTGAAATAGCTGCTCCCGGCCTCAATACCGCCGTTGAAATCAGGTGAAAACCTTCTGCGGTATTCAACCATACCGAGTCCGCCTCTCCAGATATTCTGATTACTCAGAAATGGCTCAGCCACCAGGCCAAGGGTAATATCCACGCTGTTATTGCTGTCGTTCCAGAATGATTGACCGAAAACCGAAAGCAGGCCGTAACCGGAGTTGACTGATTCATCCCATTCCGCAAAAAACGGGTTCAGGTAGGTATTGCTGGAATACCCAACCCTGGAATCAACCGATACTACCGTCTGCCAGTTCTGAGCAATCGCCAAACCGGGTAACAGGCTGAATAAGATTGCTATGATGAGTTGTTTATTGGTCATAAATAAATAACTGCATTTTTATTACCGAATCCGTCATCCTGCTGTACCGGAGCGAGCGGATCAGTAACCCATTTCTCTCCATTCTTGATAAACATATAACGGTGTTCCCCCCTGTCCATTGGTACCAGGCCGGTCCAAACTTGCTGCCCGTTGAGATTCTGCCTGGTCAGTTCTATGGGGTTCCAGTCACTGAAATCACCCGCAACACTGACTGATTCTGCTTCTTTATCGATATAAACAAAACGAGTCCATACTTGTTCTCCATTGTCTGAGACCTGCTCAACCGTGGGAGTGTCCATATTATTTGTTGCTATCTGATTATCTGCAGGCTGGTCTGTGTAGTAAGGCAGTCCAACCAGTACGGCTATCAGAAGCACCATGGCCATGGCAAAAGCCGGCCTCATCCGGATTTCGCGCGGTTCAAAAAGAACAGAAAACCAATCTTTTACCTGCTCTGCAAAGCCCGGCTGCATTTCCTGAACCGGTTCCTGAGCAGTTTCAATGGCCTGCATGACAGAATCACTAAAGCCTGCAGGAACTTCATAAGCAGAGAAGTCCGTCCCTGTCAGCAGCTGTTCAAAACGCAGCATGGAGCGCATCTCTTCATCGTCAGCAATTACGTGAAGCGCTTCCTGCTCTTTATCGGCGCTCAGATCGCCGTCCAGGTACTTGCGTAATATTTCTTCTTTTGCTTGGTCCATAACCTTTAGCTTTTCTGTTCTATAATATCTTTCAGTTCCTTGCGAGCCCTGTGTACCCGTACTTTTAAGGCGCTGACCGATTCATCCAGTCTGGAAGCCATCGCCTTATATGTCATGTCATCGCGATATTTCATTAAAAAAGCCTCTGCATAATCCGGATTTATTTGTTTCAGCGCTATGCTCAATAGGGCACTCTGTTCTTTAACTTCAATATCTTCTTCGGTTGTATTGTCTTGCGACATTTTCGATTGCAGTTCAAAACTCTCCATCTCACTGAATCTCTTGTTATTACGCCTGATGTTCTTTGCGTAATCCCTGCAGTGGTTTTTAGCAATCATGTACAACCAGGAAGAAAATTTTGATTGACGGTTAAATGAATCCAGTTTCTCATAGGTCTTTACAAATATTTGTTGCGCTAATTCCTGCACATCCTCCTCATCATTCACAAAACCTCTGACTACATGAAAGACAACGGGAGCATACCTGTCAACAAGTTTCCGGTACTGGTTTTTATTCCCTTCCAGAATCTTATCAATCAACTGAATTTCGTCGGATGTCTCTTCGGTCATTTACGTCTTTGTTACTCGGGGTAATTGAGACGTATTATAAATAACTTATTTGATAACCTTCAATTCAGTTTTAAACATATCAGTAAATAAACCCTTCTTTCATTTCAATTGAATCGATTTCAAAAATGGTCATGATGGAAACATTCAAATCCTGGGCAACCGTGAGGTCGCTGCAGTCCTCGTTTTGTCTGGCATTCTTCCAGAAGACCTTTTTTTCGGTCTTTTTATCGAAGTTAGCTTCAATTTCGTCTAACACAGAGTTATAGCTTTCCATATTGCCTGTCTCTTTTTTGATTCTGTTGTCCATAAGGCCAACGAGATATTATTCCCTATTGCTGCAGGTATGACGACTGTCAAAAGAAATGGTTACCAAATAATTTTGGTTACATGATAGAGCAGAGAGATCATCTGCAGGTTATGCTGTTCAGCAACTTGCTACCAGCTAAGGCAAAATAATTTATTCGTCGAATGGTTTGCCTGTACCGGCTGTTAAATGGCTCTGATATGCGTGTCATTTAGCTTTCTATTATGCTAATAAGATACGTTTTGTTAACTTTCAGTTTGGGATTGAAAGCAAATATGAATCAACATTTTTAGAAATCATCCTTTATGGATCGTGAAGCATTTCAAGAAAGATTTGGATTAATCGGTGAATCTGCCGCTCTAAAGCAGGTTATTGATAAAATTATGCAGGTTGCAGACACCGACATCACCATATTACTTAAAGGTGAAAGCGGGGTCGGCAAAGATATTACTGCACGAGCTATACATTCCATCAGCCAGCGCAAGCATAATGACCTGGTTATCGTAAACTGCGGTGCCATTCCTGAAGGCATCATTGAAAGCGAGCTCTTCGGGCATGAAAAGGGTTCTTTCACCGGGGCTCATGAAGCCCGGGAAGGTTATTTTGAAAAGGCTGACGCCGGCACCATTTTTCTGGATGAAATCGGGGACACTCCGAAAAATGTTCAGGTGAAACTGCTTCGTGTTCTTGAGTCGGGCGAATATTTCCGGGTCGGTTCCAGCAAGCTGCGTACAACCGACGTGCGCGTCATTGCCGCTACCAATAAGGATCTGTGGAACGAGGTTAAAGAGGGTAATTTCAGGGAAGATCTCTATTATCGCCTTGATACCGTAAAAATCAAGCTCCCTCCCCTGCGCGAAAGAGAAGAAGACATCATTCCTATATTTCGAAAGTTCGTAACAGAGTTCTCAGCGAAGTACGACTCTGTTTTCAAAGGCTTTTCTGACGATGCCAAAGACCTGCTGATATCTTATCGCTGGCCCGGCAATGTACGCGAATTGAGAAATGTAGCAGAACAGCTGGTGGTGCTGGAGAAATCCCAGTTTATTGATACCGAAAAACTTCAGAAATACCTTAAGGGCCGCCAGCATACCGGGTCTGCCGATAACCTGCCGGTATTGTCGCGCGAGGTGGAGCAAGAACGCAGGGAAGATGGCGGATCTTTTGGCAAGGGCGACCAGCAGCTGATTTACAAGGCACTGGTTGAGTTGAGGAGTGATATCGGCGACCTCAAGAAAATGCTGGCAAGCTTTCTTTATTCTACCTTTTCCGGCAAAAGCCTGAAGGCATTGCCCCAGAATATTCAGGATGAAATGCAAAGCAGTGAAATGTATGATGTCAAGACCGATGTCAGTGAAACTGAAAACGAATCGCTGGGTGTACAATCTTATGCAGATGCCGATATTTCGGAGGAAGAGCCGGAAGAGACCAGTGAATTCAGTGAATTTTTCAATGGAGATATCATACCTTCCATCGAAAAGACCGAACAGTTTCTTATTGAACAGGCTTTGAATAAATTTGACGGGAACCGCCGGAAAGCCTCAGAAGCGCTGGGCATCAGCGAACGCACTCTTTACCGGAAACTCGATCAGTACGGACTGCAGTAATTAATAACGATTATCAGATAGAATGAATCCCCATATCACTGCTGACAGAAATGTCAACGCTCCATTTTTACGGGCAAAGAGGTTAATCCCGGTTTTGCTGGTTCTGATACTTGCAAGCGGCTGCGTGCGGTACAGTTTCACGGGCACCTCAATCCCCGAGAACGTGAATTCCATTTTTATACCATTCTTCGCTGATCAGTCATCCAGCGGTATCGGCGACCTTAGTGATCGCCTGAACCAGATAATCATCAATCGATTTATTAACCAGACCCGCCTGCGTTCGGCCAACTCACGCGGCGAAGCTGACGCCGTTCTTGAGGGTTCTATTGTTTCCTACCAGAACCGCCCCTTCAGTATTACCGGTGATCAGGAGGCCGAACAGAACGAGGTTACCGTAACGGTACGGGCCACCTATCAATATACCGACCAGGAAGAACCGGAATGGAACAAATCTTATTCTGGCAAGGCAACCTACGATCCTAATGAGGATCCCATCCAGGGAGAAACCAATGCCGCGGAAGAAGCGATTGAGCAGATTGCAAACAATATGTTCAATGATGCCGTCAGCGGGTGGTGAGGGAGGGAAAAGGGATTGAGGGGTTGAGGGG
>DATFJD010000276.1:0-11859 GCA_035269475.1 Halalkalibaculum sp. | reverse complement strand
GCCGGTGCCAGTGCCGTTTGCCTGCCCATTACCCAGGCCGGACGCAAGCTCGCTGAACTGAGCCTCTCGGATGATGTAACACCGGATGATATGGTACTTAATCCCGAGTTTAGCGGTTAAAATAGGACACGGATGTTGTGGGTTATGTAGATTTGCGCGGAATTAATTATGTTTCTGCGTAGATCCATTGCATCCGTTTTATCCGTGTTTCGTCATTTCAAATACGGACAAAAGGCAACCGCTCATCGACCGGTAATGGTCTAAGAACAGTTGCCTTCATCCCACGCTCTCAAGTTAAGAAGAGAATCAAATATTGGCACAGACGCTGGTCCCGGGCACACAGACTCTAATGGAACGACCGGACCAGTCAGGCTGAATGGAAAGTGTACCTGACCATGGTTCACGCTCTTGCCCAAGTGCTCCTGTGTA
This sequence comes from Halalkalibaculum sp., assembly GCA_035269475.1. Lineage (GTDB taxonomy): Bacteria > Bacteroidota > Rhodothermia > Balneolales > Balneolaceae > Halalkalibaculum. Next base: position 11,430 of record DATFJD010000276.1, on the reverse strand, counting down.
TGTAACTCTGCCCGTTCCGGTCAAGGTAATTCCATCCTGGGTTAATCGGGTGCTGATTGACCCGCTTAGGGTAGCAGAAAAGCCCGACCAGTTTACGCTTCTGCTGAACCCATTTGATGCTGTCAAAACGTACCCGGTTTCACTGATTGTGCCTGATACATCGGCAGTAAGACTGGATAATAACCGGATATCAAATGAGGCCGTGACCCCCGAATTCGTACTTGCCGTAATACTTGAATTGCTCACGGCAAAATCCTGTCCATAAAAACTAAGTGAATTGCCCAGACTTCCTGTAAGACTTAGGGAACCGGAAGTAATATTACCGCTCACCTGTGCCGTTTTTAAATTAGCAGGCAGTTCCAGCGTTCCGTTTAAACTTCCACCGCTTTCGTTAAGTGTTATGTCTCCTTCAGCCATATACAGTGAATTACCGCTGAATAGGATATTGCGATTTACCGCGCCCTCAAAGAAGATTTTCTGCTCGCTTATCTCACCGCTAAGCTCTGCAGAGCCCAAATGAGGAAGTTGTATATTACCATCCAGGAATACTCCTTGATTACTGTCAATGGTTAATTGACCATTGCTGATGGGAACGTCCAGATTGCCGATTGTTAATGTCCGGTCAATCTCGCCTTTAAATAGGAACTGATTCTTATTTAAAATTCCTGTCATGGTTTGGTACCCTACAAACGGCATTTGGGTCTCACCATATAGCGAAAGGGCGCTGTCCGGATTTGTGGAAACCGAAAGCTCCAGATCTCTGGAAGGCAAAGTTAAACCTGTATTCAGTGCCAGCACGCTTCCGGCGCTAACCTTGCCACTCATGGTCAGTCCTTCCGTAATAACCTGTCCGGTTACTTCAGCTTGCCCAATACTGAATGGCAGGATAACTTGTCCGCTCACGGTTGCTCCCGTCTCACTGGAAATATCAATTGATAACTCCCGATTCCCCAAAATGACCTCATTAGGCAAGGTTATATCCCGAATAATTGAGGCACTATAATTAAATCCCTCTTTATGAATACTCCCATTTCCCTCACTTGAAACATGTATTGGACCGATTTGCAGTTCCTGCAAGCTGCTAAAACTGATGCCATCTTTGTTAATAAAGAAATAGCTGCTTAATAAATCCTCCTGACCGTAATAAGGGATAACCATCTGCATGTCTGCTTCGGTATAGTAGAAGGAATTATCTAAATCCGGACCGATACTATAGTAGGAAAAATAATTTGGACTGGGTTTTGATATCAGGAACTTTTTGATATCCTCTCCAAAGATATCTGCCAGCAGCGGTATACTTGTAGATCCTCCAAAGCGTAAAAAAGCGGGATTTTGTCCGGGAATAGAGGCCTGGTACTGTAAAAAACCTTCTATAGGACTCAAGTCTATATCCTCCCCAAACAAATCACGGCCGGTATACTCATCGATAGCAGGTAAAATTCCTTCCAGAACCAGTGCTAATCCGGGTGCAGTAAAAGATAACTCTCCCGAATAGGATTCTGTCCTTGCAAAATTCTTACGGTTCGCAAGAATATCAACGTATATTATTTTATTCCCATTTTCCGAGTGAGATGACATGTCGCCGGAAAGTTCCAGTAATCCGTAGGTACCGGGTATTGGAAAATTCACAAATTTGAAGTAAGCATGAGAGGGCAACCCGGGCAGATAATCATAGCCGGTCAGCTCTTCAAATGTTACTGACTCTTTCATCCCAAATTCACTTAGCTCGTATTCGGGCGTGCTGAAAGAACCCTCGTTGGACAGGCCAATAATAATGTAGGTATCATCATCTACATCAAAAAGGTTTTCACCTATATTAATACCTTTCTCAGCAGCAATTTGGGCTACTTTTTCCCAGAATGACTTTACGGCACCATCTGCCTCACCGCCGTCACCGTCCGGGATCGGTACCTGTGTTTTAAAGAAAATAGCAGGGTCGTTAATATCAATATAAAGGTCGGCGAAATTGTAGATAAAATCATTGGCCCGCCGCCTGAGTTCAAATTTACCATCCTTGCTCTCATCAAAGACCCTAAAGTGTAAATACTTTCGGTCAGGATTTAACGGGATATCCGTTTGATACTCATTGATATAATGACTGCCGTCGTAGTATTCAATATGAGACTGAACCTTGCTCCAGGCAAATTCCTGAAGGAGTTCTTTGTAAACCCCAATATCCGGGAATTCAGGAAGTCCGGTTCCGCTGATGGAGACAATAGTACTGTCTACGTCTAAAACCACTTCAAACTCTCCTTCTCCAATGAGAAACTCCACTCCGTTTCCGTTAATCCCCGACAGGGAACCTGAAAACCGGAAACCGCTATCTGTTTTTGTTACGTCATCTGAATTGATAACAAAGTCATCAGATGGCGGGGGCTCTGTCGGTTCACCGTTATCATCATCGTCATCATTATTATCTACCTGGTTAGTATCATCAACCTGTGGACCTGTAGAGTTATCAGCGCAAGAGTTGGTCAATAAGGTAAAAGACGCCAACAGAATCAGGATAAATAGAAAATTTATTCTTAGTGTTTTCATAATCGTGGGATTTGAATTGTAGATTACTGTTCAACTACAATTCCAATCTATTTCCCATAAGCTTATCCCACTATAACACAGGTTGCATAGACTGTAACAAATGTTGTAAAGGGCTGTTAAAGGGTTTTAAGGTGGGTCTAGCAGTTTTTTTAAATATTGAACAGTTTGATAACTTGCGGAAGAATCAGTAGCAGAGCCAGGATAGAAGCGTGGGTATTTGAAATTCTGATGCCCCCGGTTCGGATAACGGTTTACAGGATGGAACGTAATGCAACAAGAAAAATCAATAATATTTCCGTCACTGGTTCAGGAGATTCACCCTTTGGCCTCGGTCGGAGAAAATCCAAACTCTTCCCGAAAGCACTTGCTGAAATAAGAAGGACTGCCAAAACCTACGGAAAAGGAGATTTCTGATATAGTACCGCCATTTTGGCTAATCATATCCTTGGCCCGGTGCAGGCGATAGGAGCGAATAAACTCCGTAGCCGACTGATCAATTAAGGCAGTTAGTTTACGATGCAGTTGGGAGCGGCTCATACCTACTTCCTTTCCAAGTTGATCCACCGTAAAATCCTCGTTGTCGATATGATTATCCACCGATTCCCTTACACGCAGTAAGAAGGCATCATCCATGGAGTGAATTTCCACCTTTTCGGGCCTGAGCATGAACTCCATCTTGAATTTCTCTTTCAACTTCCGGCGGGATTCTAAGATGTTTTGAATACGAAGCCGAAGTTCTTCCGGGCGAAAGGGTTTTGTCAGGTATTCGTCAGCATGGGCTTTGAGCCCCTGCATCTTATCTTTTTGATCGGCTTTAGCCGTCAATAAAATCAAAGGTATATGACTCGTTTTTTCATCCTGTTTAAGGATTTCAGCAACCCGGTAGCCGTCCATTTTCGGCATCATCACATCACTGATAATCAGGTCCGGAATGTATTCAAGAGCTGCTTCCACACCCTGTTCGCCATCCGCAGCTTCGATGACCCGGTAATCATCTCCCAGAATCTCTTTCAGGTAATAGGTTACATCCTCGTTGTCCTCAATCAAAAGCAAAACCGGTTCTGATGTTTCCTGAAGATCAGATACAGTCTCTGCCTGTGCATCGAGTTCATGTCGGGTTTCTGTCATTACCGACATAGACGTTTCAGCGATTTGTATCACATCAGGCTCTGAATTCTCATAAGTCATATTTTCTGACGGAATCGTCACCACAAATTCTGTGCCCTGATGAACCGTACTAAATACGTCAATCGAACCTCCGTGCAATTCCACCAGCTCTTTGGTGAGTGCCAATCCTATGCCGGTTCCGGTTTTTTGCTGTCCTTTCTGGGCTTCACCCCGGTAAAAGCGGTCAAAAACTCGAGACAGATTCTGCAACGGTATGCCTTCACCTGTATCTTTCACCCCGATCAGGCATTGAGACCTTCCGGTATCATCCTCCTCAACTCCCAAAGAAACAGCAACATTTCCGCCCTCAGGGGTAAAGTCAAAGGCGTTATTGACCAAGTTGATCAATATAGTTTCAATCTTTTCCCGATCTGCATTCATTTTTAAAGATGACAGTTCAGTTTCGACAGTCAAATTAATATGCTTCATTTCGGCCAATGACTGGAAAGTCATGGTCACGCCCTTTACCAGAGTAAGCATATCCGTCATTTCCGGCGACAGTTTAAGCTTGCCGGATTCCAGACTGGAGAGGTCCAAAAGCTGATTGATCAGCGACAACAGCCGGTCGGCATTCTTTTCCATGACATCGAGCTGCGTTCTGGTTTTGAGATCATTAGTGCCTGCCTTTATTGATGCTATAGGCCCGGAGATCAATGTCAGTGGTGTTCTAAATTCATGCGAGATATTGGAAAAGAAATTGGATTTCATCTCAGCCACCTCCTGTTCTTTCTCTAACAGCTGACGGTTCTTCTTGCTTTTCTGGCGCTGTCCGTAATAAAGCAGCATCAATATGAAAGTAAGTGCCAAACCTGAAGCCAGATAGGTATTTCGCCTGAACTCTGCCGTCTCTTTTTCAAGAGTCAACAATTTAATTTCCTGTTCATTCTTTTCGGTTTCATAGATAACCTCCAGCTCGTCCATCTGACGCTGCTTTTCCAGGCTAAACAAACTGTCTTTCGCTGAATCATAAAGTGACATGGCAGCAAATGCACTTTCAAAGCTACCCTGGCCTTCCAATGCCTTTGAGTAGTTATAATAGGCTTCCTTGAGTTGATTCAGATCCGAACTATTTTGAGAGGATTCTATAGCTTGTCGGGCAAAGGACTCTGCCTGCACATAATCTTCAAGTTCTAAATAGCTCGCGGAAATATCGTTCAGGGTATGAGCATTATCATAATTGTTTTCATTTCTGATGGATAAGGATAAAAATAAATAGGTCAGTCCCTGTTCCAGGTTACCCTGCTGCCTTAAAGTAGAACCGATATTCCCAAGAAGTATCGCCTCATCTCGTTTGTATCCCAGTTCTTCAGCAATTGAAAGAGCTGATCTGAAATCTTTCAGAGCTTCATCATATAGGCCCTTCTTTTGCTTGGCCACCCCAATATTAAGCGTGTTAATTAAAATCCCTTCTCGGTCGTCATTTGCCTGATCAATTGTCAATGCTTCCTCAAAATAGGTCAAGGCATCATCAAATTTTTCCGTATTCAGATAAACATTGCCAATATTAGTTTTGGCAATTGAAATACCCAGTTTACGATCAAGCTCTTCATTAATTCTTAGCGCCCTGAAATAATAATGTAAAGCTTCAGTGTAGTTGCCTACTTGCTGGTACATTCTTCCGAATGAGGAATATGATTGCGCAATATTTGTTTTTAATCCAAGTGTTTCATACAAATCAAGAGCCTTTTGCAGGTAGTTTATTGCCTCACTAAAGTTGTTTTCAACCTCATATAATTTGCTGAGATGATAGAAACCCTCCGCAACCAACTTTGAGTCACCGAGTTCCGTTGAAATTTCCAGGCCCATTTCAAAATCAGGTTTTGCGGCCTCTACATTTCCCTGCCTAATGTTAAGCTCGCCCAGCAGGTACAAACTCTTAATTTCACCGTTGGCATCATTGATTTGTATTGACAAAGCAAGTGCTTCCCGGGCATAACTGATCGCTTTTTCAGGATTGCGTAATACATTGGAATCCGATTGCTCAAGTAAGGCTTCTATAGCCAGCTTCTCATCTGATTCCTGTAGTTTGGCAGCGCTTGTGTCAACGGAAAAAGATTGACAGCAAACCGGGATACTCTGTAATAAGAATAAAAAAAGCATCAGCCAACGCATAGCAGACCGGATTAGTGAAAAATGATCAGCCTCAAAACCATATTATCAATAATTATTATTTTTTCCATAAATACCTATAAATAAAGCATTTCCTTAGCCTGCATAGATTTTCATCGCGACAGCCTAAATCTTTCTGAGTTGTTAGTTCCGGTAGGTAAGAACAAGAGTGACACACATTGGGCTGAATTTCTTAAAACCTGCCCCGATCTACAGTACCCGCTTTAACTCTGTTCTGTTACTAAATCGCCAGGATATGCATGTAATTATATTGTGTGGGAGGAACAATCAAGCTTTATATATGCTTGCACATACAATATTTATTTAGCTTCCAGCTGATCAATTGCTTTAATAGACATCTCGGTAAGCACCTCGGTATAGCGATCCCCAAGGATTTGGGTATAGCGATTTTTCAGGGTTTCCCATGCTTCTCTGAGATCTGAATCCTTGTCCCTGCACTTTTCGGTGGGACGGACATGGGTAGCCCGGCCTTCGGAGACTCTCTCCAGGTAACCCTGGTACTCCATCTTCTCTATGAGCCTTGTAATGGTCGAGGGGCTTAACCTCAGAATCTCGCTGAGCTGGGAGGGCTGGATCTCAGGTTCATCATTCACCTTCATCAACAAAAAGGCGTGACTGGGCGAGAGCCCGACATCATTGAAAACCTCATCTGCCATACCCGACAGAATACGGGAGAGACTATTTGATTGAAAGTACAAGCAGCTATCCGTTTCAAAGGCCATAGAAGCAATATTTTATTTGTATGTGCAATTAATTTATACATTACGCTAATGGCTTTCAAATAAGGATACAAAGATGTTAATAAAATATTTCTCTGTTTTGTCATTTATTTACCGTACCTTAAGCGCCGTACATCACGTACACGTGTTTTTTTGGCTGCCTTACCTAGCTGCCGGAGTGCCTATAAGTTTAATACCGCTATCCTTCCTCAACGTATGTTGAAAACGATATGTCCGACTGCACAGCCGCTAAAGAGTCATTCAAAGAGCGCATATCGTTAATACATATAATCAATTTATTTAAATGAATACTTTTCAAGAATTGGGCCTTTCTGCGCCCATCGTAGAAGCCGTACATCAACTTGGCTTTACCGAACCCATGCCCGTACAAAAGGAAGTAATTCCCACATTGTTAACCCAACAAACTGATGTCGTAGCATTGGCACAAACCGGAACCGGGAAAACAGCCGCATTCGGCCTACCCTTAGTACAGAAAACTGACCCCGCAATTAACAAGCCTCAGGCTTTGATACTTTCTCCTACAAGAGAACTGTGCATTCAGATAACCAAAGACATCAAAGATTTTTCACGTAATCAGCATCAGATAAGCACGCTAGCCATTTATGGCGGCAGCAGCATCAATGCTCAAATTAACTCTTTAAAGAAGGGCGTGCAGATCATTGCTGCAACACCCGGAAGATTGTTAGACTTGCTCAGAAGAGGAAAGATCGATACCTCAGCCATAAAGACTGTTGTATTGGATGAAGCCGACGAGCTTCTCAATATGGGCTTCCAGAATGATCTAAACGCTATTTTTGATACGCTGCCAAAGCATTATAAAACCTGGCTGTTTTCTGCCACCATGCCTAACTCCGTGGAACGCATTGCCAACCGTTATATGGATGATCCGATAAGAAAGACCGTCGGTACCAGGAATGCGGGAGCCGACAATGTAACACACAAATACGTTGTGGTACCCTCGCGTGATCGCTACGAAGCTTTGACTAGATTAATTGACGTGAATCAGGATATGTATGGCATTGTATTTTGCCGCACACGTCGTGACACCGAAAACGTTGCCAAAAAATTAGCCAACGACGGTTACAAAGCCGAATATATCAACGGCGACCTCTCGCAGTCTCAACGCGATCGCGTTATGAACAGATTCCGAAAGAAGCAAGTCCGTTTGATGGTAGCTACCGATGTTGCCTCTCGTGGGATTGATGTTGAAGAGCTGACTCACGTAATCAATTATCAGATTCCGGATGAGCTGGAAAGCTATACCCACCGAAGCGGACGTACAGGACGCGCCGGCAAAAGCGGTATTTCCATTGCTCTTACCCAAAAGAATGAAAAGGGTAAAATCCGTCAGATTGAGAAAATGATTAAACAGAAGTTTGAATACATGGATGTACCCAGTGCCGTCGATGTGCAGCAGATGCAGATTGTCGATTGGGTGGATAAGGTTAAATCTACTGATGCGCCAAAAGGCAGAGTGGATGAGATCGTCCCGTCTATCATGGATGAACTCGAAGATCTCAGTAAGGAAGAGCTGGTACGCCAGTTTCTGGCACTTGAATTCAACGGTTCCCTGGAAAAGCCAAATACTATTGGTGATAATAAACGACCTTCTAATGGTCACTCCAACGGGAAATCAAAAGGCCATAATAATATTGCAGAATCCGGTTACGAACGATTCTTCATTAACCTGGGTAAGAAGCATAACCTGAAACCGGGACATCTTATCGGCATGATCAATGATGAGACACGTTCGGAGGGAATTGACATAGGCAAGATCGATCTTATGGGCTCATTCTCCTTCTTCGAAGCTGATATTCAGCATACGGACACCATTCTGGGAGCTTTCGCACGGAACGTGAATTACAGGGGCAACTCCGTAACCGTAGAAATCGCCAAACCGGCTTAGTAGAACACAGATAACCACAGATGTTTCGGATGTACGCAGAAATATTATGTATTCTGCGTACATTCGTATAATCTGCCAGATCCGCGTTCTATAGATTTACGTCAACCTTCCAAATCTCTTCGGCGTAATCGCTGATGGACCGGTCAGAAGAAAAGTGGCCCATATTGGCTACATTGATAATGGCACGGCGATTCCATTCATCCGGATTATTGAATACCTCCTCAACCTCTTCCTGCTTTTTCACATAAGCCTCGTAGTCGGCCAGCACCATGAAATAATCTCCCTGGTTCAGCAAAGCATTTATGATCGGCATGAATAGTTCCGTATCGTCTTCAGGACTAAAGAATCCGTTACTTAGCTGGGCGATAATCTTCTGCAGCTCTTCATTACCGTCTACATAGTCGTTGGGATTATAACCCGAAGACCGAAGCTCCTCGATATCATCAACCGTGAGACCGAAGATAAAGATGTTATCATCACCGACCTGTTCCCTGATTTCAATATTAGCCCCATCCAGGGTTCCGATAGTAAGCGCGCCGTTCAAGGCAAACTTCATGTTTCCTGTTCCCGAAGCCTCCATCCCAGCAGTGGAAATTTGCTCGGATAAATTAGTAGCCGGAATCATAATCTCGGCAAGCGAAACGCTGTAATTGGGCAGAAAAACGCATTTGAGCTTGTCCCCAATATCGGGGTCGTTATTAATTTTATCCGCTATACAGTTGATCAGCTTGATATGCAGCTTGGCCATAGTGTATCCGGGAGCGGCTTTGCCTGCGAAAATAATGGTGCGGGGCGTAAAGTCACCGGAAGGATTTGCTTTGATGCGGTTATAAAGCGTAATGGCATGGAATGCGGCCATCAACTGACGCTTGTACTCATGGATTCGTTTGATTTGTACATCAAATATGGACTCGGTATTCACTTTAACACCCACATCCTTTTGAATGTAGTCGGCCAGGCGCTGCTTGTTTTCACGCTTGATTTCGGCAAATTTTTTCCGGAATTCGGCATTCTCCGATAGTGACTCGACCTTTTCAAGCTGATCGAGATGAGTTATCCATTCATCCCCTATGTGTTCGGATATCAAATCGGCCAGCTTGCGGTTGCATTGACGAAGCCAGCGCCGCGGGGTGATACCGTTGGTCACATTGGTAAATTTCTCAGGGTACTTCTCATAAAAATCCTTAAAAATGGTCTTCTTCATCAGGTCGCTATGGATTTCGGAAACCCCGTTTACCTTATGCGATCCGACAATTCCCAGGTTTGCCATGCGAACCCGTGAATCCATCTCATTGCTGATGATGCGCATCCTGTTTTTACGGTGATCGGCGCCATTGCCCTTAACCTCAATGGTATTCAGGAACCGGCGGTCTATCTCCCGGATGATCTGCGTATGCCGTGGAAGGAGGTTCGACATAAGCGATAGCGGCCACTGCTCCAGCGCCTCCGGCATCAGCGTGTGGTTGGTATAGTTGATCGTCTTGGTGACGATATCCCAGCTCTGCTCCCACTCCAGGCTCTCTTCATCCATCAGCAGACGCATGAGCTCGGGAATAGCCAGGTTCGGGTGCGTATCATTGCATTGGATAGCCATCTTTTCCGGTATCTTCCGGAAATCATCGAACTGGGTTTTGAATCGTTCAAAGGCGTCACGAAGAGAGGCCGAAACCAGGAAATACTCCTGCTTCAGCCTAAGCTCCTGACCCTTAAACACTTTGTCATTGGGATAGAGAACCCGCGAAATATTTTCCTCCTGGAGATTGGTACGGACCGCCTCAATATATTCTCCCTGGTTGAAACTCTTCAAGTCAAACATGTGCGAAGAGGCTGCTTTCCAAAGGCGCAAGTGGTTTACCACGTCATTTTGGTAGCCGGGGATGGGGGTGTCATAAGCGAGAGCCTGCACATCGTGCGTATTGATCCATTCGAAATGCTCTCTACCCTCATCGTCAATATAGGAAGTAGTTTCACCGTAAAACTTAACGGGGTGCTGAATTTTCGGACGAACAATACCCCATGGGTAGCCGTATCTCAGCCATAAGTCAGGTTTTTCTACCTGCCAGCCGTTTTCTATCTCCTGATCAAAAATTCCGTAATCATAACGAATGCCGTACCCTATGGCTGGAATTCCTAAAGTTGCCATGGAGTCAAGATAACAGGCAGCCAACCTGCCCAGGCCACCGTTTCCTAAACCGGCGTCAACCTCGGCTTCGCGTACCTTATCATAATCCATACCCACCTCCTTGAATGCTTCTGCAGCAACATCCTGCATTCCGAGATTGATGAGCATATTATCCATGAGCCGACCGATAAGAAATTCCATAGATATATAATATACCCTCTTCGACTCATCCCGGTAATATCTCTGCTGGGTATCTATCCAGCGGTCGTGCAGACGATCCATAACGCTTAATACCACGCTCCGGTAGTTATCCCAGTCGGTGGTTGAAAGTTTATCCTTGGCAAGAGTATAGTGCAGATGCTGCTCAATATCTTTTTTAAAGGCATCAACATCCATGCCTGTCCGGGGATCAATTTGTAAATCAGTACTCATATTCTTTCAGTTTTAAATAAAATTTTAATAGAACGCCGATAAAGCAGATCGTATTTATTCATATCTAAACAATCTGTTTTATCCGTGTTCTTTTACTCATTGCGGTGAATGCCGTTGTCGGGTAAATTGCTCGGCCTTGTAATATTAGTCGGCAGATCCAAATCAAGCAGACCATTATAGGCATTAATGGCAACAAAATCTTGCCCGAATATTCGTAAACCGCTGAATCTTTACCGTATCATTATTACGTCCTCTACTATAAGCTGAACAAGCCGGTGCTAATATAATAGAAAAATGAAGTAGTATTTAAACAGATGCCGGTCTTCTTGTAAAGAGACCGGCATCACCTTGTTTAATTTGATGATATTTACGTGTATAACTACGACCCCGGGCAC
>DATFJD010000275.1:0-2101 GCA_035269475.1 Halalkalibaculum sp. | reverse complement strand
GCCATATTTTACCCAAGAATTCGGAAACGCCAATTCTGCCCATCAGCTGGGAAACAACGCTAAGGTTGCGGTTGAGGAAGCACGCGAAAAAGTTGCCGAACTGATCGGCGCCGCTCCGGCGGAGATAATATTTACAAGCGGCGGTACGGAAAGCGACAACGCCGTTATTAAAGGAGCGCTGGCGGCATCCGGCAAATCAGAAGTTATTACCTCTCCACTGGAACATCACGCCGTTTTACATACGGCTGAATGTGAAAAACGGAGGGGTGGAAAACCCGTCTACCTTCAACCGGATTCCAATGGCAATATAACTCCGGAACAAGTAGAGGATGCAATCACCGGTGAAACGGCAATTGTTTCCCTAATGCACGTGAATAACGAAATCGGCATAATCAATCCCCTGAAAGAAATTTCAGCTGTCTGCAAGGAACACGGGGTGCCCTTTCACTCAGATACCGTTCAAAGCATCGGCAAACTGCCCGTCGACGTTGATGAGCTTGGGCTGGACTTTCTAAGTATGAGCGGCCACAAAATTTACGGGCCCAAAGGAATCGGGGTTATGTATGTCCGCCACGGCACTCCCTGGATTCCCTGGATGCACGGCGGGTCGCAGGAAAGAAGACGACGCGGTGGCACCTTGAACGTGCCCGGAATTATTGGACTTGTAAAGGCATTAGAACTGGCGACCGAAGAAATTGATTCAGATCTTGAGCACTATTCTAACCTGAAGAAGCGGTTGCTGAATGGACTTGAAAAAGGATTCAAGGATAAATTCACCATAAATGGAAATCCCGACAGAAGTGTGCCTCATATAATAAACCTGGCCTTTACCGATGAACAGGGAAATGGCATTGACGGGGAGATGCTGCTGCTAAACCTGGATATGGAAGGCATCTGTGTTTCAAACGGCTCTGCCTGCACTTCCGGTGCGGTAGAACCCTCTCATGTACTGCAAGGCTTGGGTATGGATCCGGAAATAGCAAACTCCAGTATTCGCATTAGCATGGGCAAAAGTAATACCGCTGAAGATATTGACTACTTCCTTGAAAAATTGGAAACCGTACTCAATCGCATGATGACAACGGCAGCCAAGGCATGAGTACAAAGAGGGTCTGTGTTTTTTGCGGTTCCAGCACCGGGAATAAGAGTGCATTTACGGACGAAACCAGAGCTTTGGGCAAGAGACTGACCGAACAAAATATTGAACTTGTTTACGGCGGTGGTTCCGTAGGCTTAATGAATGTCATTGCCAACACCGTTCTTACCTATGGGGGAAAGGCCCATGGTGTTATACCCGACCATCTGCTTCAGCGAGAAGTAGGCCATAACAACCTAACGGCGCTTCATGTCACCGATTCCATGCACGAGCGAAAAGCAATGATGGCGGAACTTTCTGATGCTTTCATAGCCCTGCCCGGCGGATACGGAACCCTCGAAGAGCTTATGGAGGCCATTACCTGGCTTCAGCTTCAAATACATACCAAACCGGTAATACTGTATAATATCGATGGATATTACGATAAGCTGATCGATTTTATTGAACATGCCACGGATTCCGGATTTATCGATGGAAATAACAAAACGCTGCTTCATTCGGTAGACACTCTGGACGAATGCATGAGCCGCCTGGGCTTTTAACTAGCATTTATAAACAGCATATACCCATTCATGGCCAAGCCTTTCTTTCTGAGCGGATCTACATCCGATGATTTTGAACAGACAGTCGAAAGGCGAAACCTTTTACCGCCCTGCCCCGACTCTCCCAACTGCGTTAGAATAAACAGGGTATTCCAGCATACGAAGGCATCGGTTTATAATACTGCCAAATCCGTTATTAAAGATATGGGTGCTCATAACGTAGAGTTGTTGGAAGAGCCATTGCGCATAAATACCGTTTTTAAAGCATTCATATACAAAGATGACTTCATCGTTTTGATTGAAGATGAAGAAGCCGATGACTCTTCTTGCCGCGTGCACATCCGAAGTTCAAGCCGGGTGGGCTATAGCGATCTGGGGGTGAATCGAAGGCGGGTTAAACGTTTTTTGAGGAAGCTGGGTGGGAGATTGTGAGTCTTGAGTCTTGAGATATGAGAGGTGAGAT
>DATFJD010000274.1:0-7029 GCA_035269475.1 Halalkalibaculum sp. | reverse complement strand
CATATCCCAATCGGGAGTAAGCCTGTATATTCTCAGAGTATCTCATGGGATTATATGCCGGCGGATTGGGCCTTGACAGTTCACTGACAGGAAGGTTTGCCACCACCTGCTCTTGCGTTTCCATAAATGGCTGGCGGTTGGGATCGACCTGGTAAACTCGGGGAGTCGGATCAAAACCAAGTATAGGCTGACGCCGTATGCCGGGAAAACGCGCTCTAAACTGGCTTCGAATCTCGATATCCTGCGGATCTATTTCAGGAAGCAAAGAGTTCTCGGTATCCTGTTGCTGGGCAACGGAGGGAATAGTTAATACTGCTAAAAACAGAAAGAAAAGAAACAGGGTAAAATTACGTGCCATTGGATTTACTTCGATAATCAATAGTTAGCCGGTCAGACATCATTAAAGGTACTAAAAATTTAGCAACGATTAATGTGTATTTACATTGCTTTATACATTTAAATGCAGATTCTGTTTCCCCGGCCTCATTTTTATTATTTACATTCCCGAAAAGGAGGTGTTCTCAGTAGTCACTGTGTCAGCCGTTTCCCTTTATCAGAATAAGGGGTCACCCCTTTTGGCGGATAAAAATTTGTCAATACCCAGGAAAACAGGGGTAAAACTGCTTACGATGATAATCATGGAAGCGTGCGTGATGGTAGCATATGCAAGGCCGACTACCGCCGGTACGGCGAACAACACTAGCAGGGTTTGTTTAACAAAATAGTGATAGGTACCGATACCGCCGGGTGAAGGTATTGCAATACCGATCGCGGAGATAACGGTTATTACAAGAGCATCCAGAAATCCCAGCTGGTAGACCTCCTGCATGTCAAACATCCAGAATGGAATATAGGTCATCAGCGTATAACCGAACCAGATAAGGAGGGTGTAGAAAATAAATAGCCACCAGCGCTGTACCTCACGAACCGATAGCAAGCCGTCTTTGAACATGATAACAGCCTCTTCTATACGATCTATCCATACCTGCACATTTTCAAAACGCCTGCCCAGCGCCCTTGCTGCTTTTACTGCCAGGTAGACCATCAAAACAATAAAGCCGGTAAAAAATACTACCCAAAGCACGGTTACCAGGGTATAGCCTTCTGTAAGGAACTGAACCGTTTCTTCTCCGAATATCTGCTTTAAAAGCGACAGATCAGCTACCAGATATACCGACACAACGACCATCAGGAATATCATGGTTGCCAGGTCAATAATACGTTCCAGCACAATAGTTCCCATCAGCTTGGATGAACTCAACCCTTCGCGCTTTGCAACATAAACGGGGCGGCTGACCTCACCCAGTCTCGGACCAACGATGTTGAGCAGGTATCCCACCATGACCCCGGAAATGAGCGTAACACGGCTAAGGTCTTTCTTGTCGTGCTCGATGAGCAGCCTCCATCGTTCGGCCCTTAGAAAATGGCTGGCAAGGGATGTCAGGGCAAGGGGCAAAATCCAGCCATAACTGATGTTACGGGCATAATTCCAAAGTTCCTGAAGGTTGACATTGCGAAAAGCGAGCCACAAAAAGATCCCACCTAATAATAGAGCAAGGACTATTTTGAGCGTCTTCCTAAACATTATGGCTGATTCCGCATATCCACAATTTCAGCACCTTCCGGGTAATCAAGATTAAACATGCCCTGTTCTGGTGCTATAAATCTTCCTTCCTTAAAGGAGGTGGTAATCAAGTTATCAGCCTGGTCTTTAGCAAAAATGCGGAGTGGCTCTAAGTCAGTGTTCAGGGTGATTTCGACCTTCTGAAATACAGCAAAGGGGTCTTCTGAAACCAGGTTTATAAAGATCTTGCCATCGTGCCTCTCCTGGCTTTCAATAGTGTAGGTGGAGTCTGCCCCGTTTAAAATGCGGGAAGGAGCGAAATCATCCTCCGTAGGCTCGTATTTACTGAGAATAACCCGGTTCCGGCTGTCATCGAATACCATGGAAGTTTCCCCGTCAACAACGACCGACTGATTTTGAGTACGCACCTTGTATTTGTCCTCCCCAACCCAAATGGAACCTTTATTGGATACGGTATCCTGGGTATAGGAATCGATATACCGGTGCTGGAATTCGGCGTGAAAGATCTCGCCCTCATCAAAACGCTGCTTAAGCTTGTCGAAAGCCGATTGTTGTGCTAAAACCGGATTCGATAAAACCGTTATTATGATTAGCAGAGCTGCAGCAAATACGGTCGGAAAAAAATTACCCTTCAAATTCGTCAAGTTCATCAAGTAGTTGTTCTAATTCATCTTCATCATCCACCAGTACATCACGTGCGGTGCTGCCCTGGTACGGCCCAACGACCCCGGCATTATACAGCTGATCAATGATCCGGCCGGCACGGTTGTAGCCTATCTTCAGCTTGCGCTGAAGCAGCGATACCGAACCCTGCTGGTGAAGCACTACAATTTTTGCAGCTGCCTCGAAATATTCATCGATATCTTCGAGTGGGTCCGGAATGTCACTTACTCCATCTTCATCCTCTATAACGGGCAAGTGATAGGGATGCTTATATCCCATTTGATTTCCTATGAAAGCCGTAATTTTCTCGACCTCTTCGGTAGAAACAAAAGCGTTCTGAATGCGCGTCATTCCGCCTCCGTTGGTAAAAAGCATGTCTCCGCGGCCGATCAGCTGATCTGCGCCGCCGGTATCCAGAATGGTTCTGGAGTCAACTTTTGAGGCCACCTGGTACGCAATTCGTGCGGGAAAGTTCGCTTTAATGGTACCGGTAATCACGTTAACAGAGGGGCGCTGGGTTGCAACCACCAGGTGAATGCCCACTGCCCTGGCCAGCTGTGCAAGGCGGGCAATAGGCTCCTCAATCTGTTTGCCTGCCGTCATCATCAAATCAGCGAGCTCATCAATAACGACCACTACATAAGGAAGATGACGGTGTCCCAGCTCCTCATCCAGTTCCCCTTCTTCAAACTTCCTGTTATAATCCTTGATATCGCGAACCATGGCCATCTTCAGGAGGTCATAGCGTTCGTCCATCTCCTTGGTAAGGCTTTCAAGCGTTTCCTGGGCCTTGGTCGTATCGGTAACAATGGGCTCTTCCGCTCCCGGAAGCGTTGCAAGGAAATGCCGCTCAATATTCCGGAACAGCGATAGTTCAATCTTCTTCGGATCAATCATCACAAACTTCAGATTATCCGGGTGGCATTTATAAAGCAGGCAGGTGATGAGGGTATTGATGCCGACCGTTTTACCGGAACCGGTTGCACCCGCAATCAGAAGGTGAGGCATTCGGGTAAGATCCACCAAAAAGACCTCATTTTCAATTGTTTTACCGAAGGCAACCGGCAGCTCCATGTCGGTTTCTACAAAGCGCTTCGTATTGATGACCGACTTTATATAGACCGTTTCCCGCGAGCCGTTCGGCACTTCAATACCTACTGCCGACCTGCCGGGAATGGGTGCGATAATGCGCAGGCCATGCGCGGCAGTAGCCATCTTCAAGTCATTTGCATAGCTTTCTATCTTGCTGATCTTGACGTCAGGGGCAGGTTCCAGTTCATAAAGCGTTACGGTGGGGCCCACAATCGCGTTGATGCTTAGAATCTCGATCTTGTGCCTTTTCAGCTTGTCGAGAATGATGCGCTTATTTTCTTTAATCTCTTCAAGATCTACCTCGTTGCCTTCGTGCGGGGGAGAGTCGAGCAGGTCGATCGTCGGAAATTTATACTTGATTTCCGGCACCTCTTTGGCCTTGTCCTTATTCTGGCGATCCAGCTCCTTCGCATCGGCCTCTTCATCGCCCTTCCCTACATAAACCGCTATGTCAACGTCATCCTCCTCTTCGTCGACCACCTTCTCAGCTTCCCCTTTATCTATGATTGCACGGGGACGCTCATCCAGGTCCTTAACTTCTTCTTTCTGCTGTCGCATGCGTTCCAGATCCTCTTCCTGGGAGCGCTCTACAATATCATCAATAGACTGCTCTTTTTGGGGAGCCGGTTTCTGCTGGGCAGGGGCTGCAGCCTGCTGCTTCATTTTGTGCTCTGCCTGCCGTCGGGCATCAATTTCCTTCTGCTCTTCTTTCTGTTTCGCCTTGTCGGCCTTCTTTTGGGCTCGCTCCTTCCTCTTTTCGGCCTGCTTCTCCTTCCATTCGGCGAAGGTGCTTTTAACGAAGTCCACTGTTCTTTGGAGATCCCGGTCGAGCAACATCAGTGCCGTGACAATGAAAAGTACCGCCAGTATAACAATAGAACCGATACCCGTGATATTCTGGAGTACGCGCGACATGGCTATCCCGGCAGAGCCGTTCCAGACCGAAGAGTAGGCCTCATACCGGTTATAGAACCATCCTAAAATTGTTGACAACAGTACCATACTCCAGATTCCATAGGCAGTCGGCCAGAGCAGCTGCTTAAGATCTCTGCTGCGAAATATATACCAGCCGTAACTCAAAATAAGTATGGGTACAATAATGCTGGTGTATCCGAACAGTAGGTATACAAATACGTAGGAGAGATAGGCACCTACCACACCCAGTCCATTCTGTATACGAAGGGCAGGGCCCTCATCGATCGTAAATATAGTGTCGGTAGACAGCGATTGAATCAGGGCATAATCCGCGCTGTGATAGGTAATAATGCTCAAGCCCAGCAGCGCGCCGATGGCCATGATTAATATCCCCAGTATTTCAAGCTTTCGGGATTCCGATAAGCCGCTGGTTAATTTTCCTGAACTACTTTTCTTTGCCATGAAAATCTGTAATAATTCCTTCTTTCATTACGGGCAGTACGTCCATTACGTTAAGCCTGCTGCAATAAGACAAATCTTCTGTGCCCACAATATCCTGCAACCTGCGCGCGTGGTTTGAAGACTGCACCGTTTTCTCTATATCATCACCAAATTTTTCGTAAAGGCCAAAAGCTACTTTAGCCCCGTCAAAGGCCGTTTCGGGCAATTCACCGTTCGTAAGTTCGTAAATAATGTTACCAGCGCAAAGTAAATCTTCCAGTGACAAACGCCCTCTCCAACCTGCGCAAACCAGTATGATCCGTTCTTTATCCTTCAGGTATTCTACTACCCCGCTCAGATTAAGGAAGCTTGCCACTACAATATGCCGGGCAAGAGAAGCACGCATCAGGGCCTTGGTGCCATTGGTGGTATTCAATATAATAGTCTTACCATTGATAAGGCGGGGGGTATACTCCAGGGGGGAGTTACCCAGGTCATAACCTTCAATTTTTTCACCGTCTTTTTCCCCGCAAAGCAGAAAATTTTCCGTATCCATGCTTTGGGATATTTTGCTGCCGGCCCCCATATCGGCTACAGGTATCACACCTCTTGCACCGTTCGCAAGTGCCGTTACAATAGTTGAGCTGGCGCGCAATACATCGATCATCACCGCGGTTTTTCCTCTCATCTCGTCTTCCTGAAAGGAAGTTGCCGCAGTAAATACTTCAAGCTCTTTTATCATTATATACTTACAAAGTTTTTGTTCAAGGACCCATAGGATCCCTTCTTCCCTGAGAATGTTATTTTTTGAGAAATGGCGGATTTTCTACTACCGCTTCAGCCTGCCTGTTTCTAATGCTGATATATATTTTTGTTCCCTCTTTGGCAAAATCTGCCTCCACATATCCCATGCCGATATTCTTTTCCAAAGTTATTGAACGCGACCCGCTGGTCACCTCTCCTATAAGATCGCCATTATCATCCACTATAGGATAACCGGCCCGCGGTATAGAGCGGTCTTCGCCGGTACTGAAGCCGACCAGCTTCTTCTTAATTCCTTCTTCTTTGGCCTTTTGAATAGCTTCTCTGCCTATGAAATCGCCTTTATCAAGCTTGGTAAGCCACCCCAATCGCGCCTCGAGCGGATTGGTATCTTTGGTAATGTCATTTCCATAGAGAGCATAACCCATTTCCAGGCGTAGCGTGTCTCGTGCTCCCAGTCCGCAAGGTTCAATATCAAATTCTTCTCCTGCTTCCATGATCGACTTCCATATTTCAGACGGGTTTGAATCTTCACGGTCAAAATATATTTCGAATCCCTTTTCACCGGTATAGCCGGTTGCCGAAAGTATCACCCTTTCGAAACCGGCAAAGTCTCCGATCTCAAAATTGTAGAACCCGATATCGCCGAGATTCACCTCTGTCAGTTTCTGCAGCACTTTTACTGCATCAGGGCCCTGAACAGCCAGCAGGCACATGGCACTTGACCTGTCTTCAAGCTTCATATCGTAATGCTTGTGGTTGGTTAACCAGTCAAAATCCTTTTCAATATTGGATGCGTTAACAACCAGCATATAACGGTTATAGTCAAGCATATACACAATCAGATCGTCCACTATGCCCCCGTCGTTATAGCACATTGCCGAGTACTGGGCTTTGCCCGGCTCCAGTTTTGATGCATCATTAATGGTGACATACTGGATAAAGTCGAGCGCTTCGGGACCGAAAACGAAAAACTCTCCCATATGTGACACATCAAACATACCAACCTTATTCCTGACGGCATTATGTTCCTTTTTGATGCTTTCGTACTGAACGGGCATTTCCCATCCGCCAAAGTCAATTAGTTTGGCATTTAGTTTTTCATGAATATCGTAAAAAGCGGTACGGTTCAGCATGTCTCAATTACTTTGATATTTTTGTCAGGTTTCAGGATGCAGGTCTCAGGATGCAGGATACATGATGAAGGACTTGGGAACCGAAGTAAACTGCATCCCGCCACCTGTATCATGCATCTTGAAACTTGTATCTTGCATCCTGAAACTTGAAACCTGCCTAGCCTGAAAGTTAATCATTTCTTAATAGAATGGAGAATGAATTATTGATCACAAATTAAAGTGACTGAAGTGTCTTGCACAGGTCAACATGATAGAGATTCAAATTATCCCTCTCTTTCTGTGCTGATTTTATTCGAATTCTTTTTCAGGGAAAAGCGTTTAGCCTCTGTTTGTAATTGTTTATCTTTACAGGCCTCAAACAAATCGAAGAAATGCTGGAACCCGCGAATGTCTATTAATAAACAACAAGTACGCACTGCCCTTACCCATGTGATG
>DATFJD010000273.1:0-2139 GCA_035269475.1 Halalkalibaculum sp. | reverse complement strand
ATAATTTTTGCCGCTCCTGTATTCACCAATGACGCTGTCGTTTTAGGAATCCTGCTTCTAATTCTTGCAGCGATCTTTATTACTTCCAATAGCGACAATCCATTCTGGCAAAAATTCTATACGTTTATTCCCTCCCTTTTGCTCTGTTACTTTGTGCCGTCCATTTTTAACTCGCTCGGTATTATCTCGGGTGAGGAGTCACAGCTTTACTTTGTGGCCTCGCGTTATCTGCTCCCGGCCAGCCTCGTTTTGCTGACGCTGAGTATTGACTTTAAAGGTATCATCGGCCTGGGTCCGAAGGCCATTATCATGTTCCTGGCCGGTACTTTGGGTATCGTGATCGGAGGACCGCTGGCACTTGTGTTTTTCTCCTATGTTGCCCCCGACGTGGTTAACGGGGCCGGGCCGGAAGAAATCTGGCGGGGACTCTCGACGGTTGCCGGAAGCTGGATTGGCGGAGGGGCAAACCAGACAGCCATGTATGAGATTTATGATCCCAGTGATGAACTGTTCTCCGCCATGATTACGGTTGATATTATCGTTGCCAATATCTGGCTGGGTTTCCTGTTATACGGAGCAGGCATATCCGACCGGATAGATACCTGGTTCAAGGCTGATGCAAGCCCCATCACCGAGCTTCGCAAAAAGATTGAAAGCTACAAGGCCAGCATAGCCCGCATTGCCTCTCTGGCAGATATCACTACCATCTGTGCCGTAGCATTCGGTATTACCGCTATCGCGCATATCGGTGCCGATACTATTACGCCATGGATCAATAACAACTTCCCTTCCCTGAAGGACCTCAGCCTGGGCTCATCCTTCTTCTGGATTATTGTAATTGCCACCACCGGCGGGTTGGCACTTTCATTTACCCGTGTCAGGAAACTGGAAGGGGCAGGCGCTTCTAAAATAGGAAGTTTATTTCTCTACATTCTAGTTGCTACGATCGGGATGAAAATGGACGTGCTCGCTATCTTTGAAAGCCCCGGCTTTTTCATGATTGGCATTATGTGGATTCTTATACATGTGTTCATCCTGTTTGTGGTAGCTAAAATGATAAACGCGCCGTTTTTCTTCATTGCGGTGGGTAGCCAGGCCAATATCGGGGGTGCCGCATCGGCTCCTATTGTTGCTTCTGCATTCCACCCTGCCCTGGCACCTGTGGGCGTGTTGCTGGCCGTATTAGGCTATGCGCTGGGTACCTACGCAGCTATCCTCTGCTCGGAAATCATGCGTTTTGTAAGTTAAAATCAGTCGGTTCTTTGAGCCTTCCGAAACGCTGCTGAAATTTGGTTAGTTCAATGAAATAAATTAATTGACAAAGAATGATTCCCTGCTTCAGTATGCGTATATTTGCCTTCGCTATTTCCCGAAGCTAAAAAAAGACTATGCTCCGCATTTTAAAATTCATCGGCGCTTTTCTGGCCGCCTTCCTGCTTATTTTCTTTATCGTATTCGGTTTTAATATGAACGCCCTTTTTACCCTGCTGGAGAATTCAGAAGATATCCAGGAAGGGCAGGAATGGGTTGCCAAAACCCAGTCTTTGAAAGGCCTTACCGAATATATCGGCCAGCAACCCGAGCGCGTCTCGGTGGCTTCGATTGCCATTGAGAATCCTGATTCATCTATTCTATACAATGAGCATACCCCGCGCACGATGGGCATTCTATCAAATATTTTTACGGTCATTGAATATGCCCGTCAGGTTGAAGCGGGCGAGCTGGATCCCAATGAGCAAGTTTCTCTTTCTGAAGTGGCTCACTACCAGCTGCCCTACATGGATGCTTCCAACCACAGTACAGCCGTAGAAATACTCGAGGATCGCGATATGATTTCGGATCAAAATACCGTGGCTATTGCAGACCTGGTCCGGGTTTCCGTTGAATTTAACGACCTGGCAGCCTCTGACTACCTCTTCTTCAGGTTTGGCAGCGCCCGGCTGGATTCACTGCTGGACCGGCTGAACATAGAGGAAACTGAATCACCGCTCCCCTTCAGCGGCATGTACACCTTTATGAAACCTTCGTTCTACGATATGGAGGTACAGCAAAGGATGGATACACTTAGTTCTATTGACAGGGAAACCTTTGACAGCCTGGCAATTGATGCGGCCCGGAAACTTGCTGAAAACGAGACAT
>DATFJD010000272.1:0-5402 GCA_035269475.1 Halalkalibaculum sp. | reverse complement strand
AATTCTATTTTCTTAGTCCCTTCCCGGTAGTAATGAATCACCAGGAAGCCTTTACCCCTGTGTGTAATAACATCGTCGTTCATCTTTTTTACAAACGAGGACTTAGAACCGGATCCACTGACCAGGTAATAGTGTCGTTTTTGATCTCCTTCCGTCGGTATAAACTGCAAACTATGTTCGTGACCGGATGCATAAATTAGCTCTTCTTTACCGCTGAAACTACGCTGCAGCATCTCTTTCAACTCCGGGTATGCTTTAACATCCTGTTTATAACCCCATATTTTACGGTAAGCCACATACATTGATCCGAGTACGGGCGGAAGAAAATGGCGATAGACAGGAAACTTCCCTCCATGCCTTCCATACGAAACCAAGGGGTGATGGGCGGCAACAATCACTTCACTGTCTCCGCTATTATCGATCATTTCCCTCAAATCAACAGCCATCTTCTGTTTCTGCTGCTCTATTCCGTCAACCCCTTTTTGAACCGGCTTCTCATGGGGATGCAGCCACCACTGTGTATCCAGTAAAATAAGGTTTAGACGAAAAGTGTCCTTTCCGAATCTCGATTCGCTGTTTAGAGTAATATTTACAGGCCCCGGATAGCCGCTATCCGGCAGAAAGACATTGCCCCGTTCTAAATAGGACTCAATATAGCGCTCCTGGCGCCTGATCCACGGCAACCCATTTCTCCCTGAAGATTTCCAGTCATGATTACCGGGTATAAAAAATAACTTGCCGGGATATTCCTTGACGGTATTCAGCTGTGCCAGCAGCCTCCGCTCTGCACGCTCCCTTTTTGGGGATGAGGATGGAGGCAATCCGTGCGGGTATATATTATCCCCCAAAAAAATAATCGCACTATTCTCACCGCTTCTTTTCAGCTGCTTCTCAAGTTCTTTTAGAACCGGTGATCTCGGATTTAGGGAGGCCGCCCCGGCATCTCCGATCAGGTATACCGAATAGATCGGTTTAACCTGATCCGTGGAATCTGAAAGCGGTGCCGTTCCGGAAGCGTTTTTCTGGTAGCTTGCCGTTGACGAACATGCTGTAAACAAGGCAGCAGCTAAAAAAGCAATGGCAATTTTTTGAATGCGGTACGTGTTTTTTGAAAAAGGCATAAGTCAGTTTTTAAACGATTGCATCCGAAACTTCAGTCAGCTTGCGAATGCGTTTTACAAAGTATTTTAAAAGTCCCCGGCTCAGATGAACACGCTCTTCCAGCAAATCATAAAACTCCATGCTGTTAATCGTTAGAAAGTGACATTCACTGATACAGGCAGCCGATAACAGGCGTTCACCCCCGTCAAAGAAACCCCAGACACCGATAGCCTCAGGATCGCTGATCTCTTTTTTTAGACTTCCATCCCGCGTAAGTTCCATCCTCCCGTCAAATAACAGGTACAGTGATTGAGACTGATCACCCTTCCTGAACAAAAACTCTCCCTCACTTTTGGTAATCTTCCTTGTTATACCGGCAAGATGTGCCAATTGCTCGGAAGGTATATCGGCAAACAGCTCTATTCGCTGAAGAAATATCACTCTTTCTATTGTGGTATCCATATAGACTCAGTTAGAATTTGATCGGTTTCTTTCAAGGACCAGCTCTGCAGTCTCCCGTAACAGGTGTTCAGATGAACCGGCGGCCTGTTTTACCTTAGTCTGAAGGCTGGCCGGGCATTGGGGGGAAACGCTGTAGATGGCGCATGCCCGAAGCCAGGGATCCTCACCCTCTATCAGCTGCATCAACCCTTCGTCATACCTTAGGTGAGGAATTTGAAATAGCTCGCGGCCTTTCTTTAGCTTTTCATCATCCGTTAAATCATCGGCAATCGGGAATACATATCTCCTGTCAGCCGGTTCCAGAATATTATCTAGGAATTCTATGGCCGCCGACCTTTTCTCTGACGACAAACTCTGAAGCGCCAGGTAGGTGCCGAACATATCCTTGGCATCATAAATCAATCCCAACAGCCGGAATAAACGTTCCTGGGTCTGGGCCATCTTTTCTTCCAAAGCCTTCAGTAAAATCCGGTTGGGCCGGTCAGCAGGCTGTAGGTCTTTAATTGCCAGAAGTTTGAAAAATTTAAGGGCTTCCTGCCGGATGACCTCCCGAATTTTCCCCGAAGACATGACCAGTTCAGAGTCTCTTAATACCAGTTTATTCAATGTTTTAATTATGTGATACCTGAGGTCGGGATGCTCAATGTCAATCATGGCAAGAAGCTGATCAACCGTTTTCTGCTGCGGCAAATAGGCAAATATCCCGGGTATTCCCTTCCTCACCTCAAGGTCAAGGCTGCTATCAAAAAAGCGATCCTTATAAAGTATGAGGTAATCCGTTCCAAAAGCAGCGAGGGCTTTCCTGATTTCATTGCGGTATTCCTTGTCTGACAACCTGTTAATCAGCTCGGGAATAAAACGGTCGTTCTGCTGGCGTCCCATACTTGCTATAGCTTTTTTAACTACGGCAGGATGTTTATCATCGAGTAATTTTGTAAGGTACTTTCTGGCTATTTTATCATCTTCTATATATCCCAGCGCCTCGGCAATCTGTGCCTTGATTACCGTTTCATCTTTGCCGTGCTGATTCAGCAGGCGGTCAAAAAAGTCAGGCTCAACCAGATCTGTGGCAGACCCCCCGTGCTTGCTTGCGCATCCAAGGGCAGCTGACCTCAGCTTGGTGTCATCATGCGACAGGTACGATTTTATGACAGTAGTGGGATCTTCCCTGGAGTGGCGGCATAAATAATAAATGGTTTCCAGCCTTATTTCGGGATCACTGTCAGAAAGCAGCTCTTTGATTTCATCCGTTAAATTAAGGGTGTCAACATCCTGCAGCAGCTGCAGGGCTTTAAGCTTTATATCACGGCTGCTGTGGTAGAGTAATTCCCTGAGTTCACCGGCCACCTTATCCACATCGGCCTCCTCCAGCAAGTAAAGGGTATGCAGAATTTGTGATTCGCTTTCGCTCTGAAGGGATTCTTTTATAACGGAATAAATTGTTGGCTCATCCAGGTTGAGGGCAATGCTGTCGGTTCCTATGAGCTGCTTTTGAACAGAGTGTCGAAATTTGTTTACATATCCCCGGCGGGCTTTTATACCCAAAATAATCCACACTAAGAGCAGGGTTATAACCACATAGGTAAGCAGGTAAACCGACCAGTTGAATATCGCGATGAAGCCCAGCAGCAAGACACCGCCCAGCCCGCGTGAAAAACGATCCACAAATATGTCAATAAAGATCTTGGTCTGTTCTTTGACATTTTGAGATAGCGGCAGAAAAAGAAGTTCCCTGCCCGTTTTATCAATGGAATACCGGGTGGCCCCGTCAACCCCATTCAGAATGACAACTGATGCCAGTACCGGCTCTATAGCCATGAGTACGGCACCGGCCATCATACCGACAGGCCTCGATAATATGGCCCCCCTTAACCCAAGCCGCTTGATGATCTGGGTAGAAAGCAGCACCTGTATACCCAATGAAGCCAGGCTTATTCCGGCATAAAAAGTACCCATAAAAGAGGTCAGGTCACTTTTTGCAGGATAGGCGTCAAAGGCAAGGGCCTTAAACTGGTAATCCGTAAAAGTGGTAGTCATCATGGTCAAGCCGATCATTAGGGCCACCGTCAGCTGGTAGGGCGATTGTATAATCTTTTTGGCCGCCTTTACAGCCGAAGCTTCCTGCGTGTACTCATCTGAACCGGGGCCTTTTTCTGATTCTACCGGCAGCAACCAAAGAATGATCATACAGAATGCCAGCAGAACCAAACAGATATACAACAGGTTTTCGGTTGATACGCCACCCAGGGTAACTACAAGGCTTGAAGCTTCACTTCCCGATATCGCACCTAAAATTGCTCCCAGCGTAAGAAACGGGAAAATCCTCTTTGATTGGGCAGGTTTGAAAACTGAGTTTGCCAGTATCCAGAACAGCGAAATTACCAATATGCCGAAGATGCCTACCCAGATATAAAAGGTCATGTAAATCCACGGCATATCATACTGAAACAACCAGCGAAGCAGCAGTATATTCACAGCCAGGATACCCAGCGTCCAGATAATTACGGATTTGATGGAATTCCGCTTCATCATGGAAGTAAGCAGCTGGGTAACCGGTATAGAAACTACGGCAAGCAGTATATAGACGTACGGGAGGTCTTTGGGCCCAATCTCAATCAGAAACAGGCTGTCCCTGGCAGGCTTGAGAAAATACAGCACTACCATCAGCAAGAAGTGAAGCCCGAACATCAGGAATACGGATCTCCACTCCCGGCTTCGAATATCATAAAATGAAGATATTAGTTTCTTCACAGTCTGCAATTGTAGCTTATTTAAAATTTATGGTCTACCGTACAGGCACCTCTTCTGCATCGGCTTTCTCTTCAAATTCACGTCCGGCATATCTTACAGCCATAATCCAAAATACCAGTATCACAAGACAGGCTATAGACAGCCAGCGTACCTGTTCGAGCCCAACCCAGGCGGCTACAGCCAGGTTAAGCACTACGGCCAATACCTTGGCAAATCGCTGTACGAACATATCGATGAAAGCCTTTGCCTTATATTTAACATTCTGATCGGTAGGCGTGTACAGGGCCTCTTTTGCCGACTGGTTGATTGAATAGTTGAGGCTGTTATCACTGGCAGACATGATGGTAACGAACAGCAGGCTGGGTATTGCCAGGAAACCGACCGATCCCAGCGTAATCGCTATCGGAAGAAACAGCAGCGCAATACCAACCCCGTAACGCTTCATCACAAAACTGGTGAGAAACAGCTGTACCGCAAGCGATATGATGCTTGTAACCTGCCCCACCACTCCGAAGTAGGCATCTTTTTCCAAATCGCCGCTGATGTTTGAAGCAATGGTGGCAGAAAGCTGGAAGTCAACGATATTGGAAACCATCTCATAAAGAGCAATGATTGCCACTATCGAAATAAGGTATTTAGAACGAAATACAATGTCGGCTCCTTCAAAAATGACATTGCACTTTTTGCCTTCGGCGCAAGGCTTCTGCTCCTGTTTTTCTTCTGAAGCTTTTGAACGGCTGTTCACGATATAGCCGATCGCAATCATCAAAAGGAGAGGTATGAGACATAAATAGAGCAGGGTAGGCCGGCCGAGTGCGTTTACATATCCCGCTACAACCGTAGATCCGGCAATTCCACCAATTATTCCGCCCAGGCCAACCATGCCATAGGTACGCTTCGCCTGGTCGGAGGTAAATATGTCGTTTGAATAGGCCCAAAAGAAGGTGACCATAGCCGAGTTGAACATGTCGCCGAGCACGTAAAAAGACCAGCTGACGGGTGCACCGGGATTGCTTATCAGGAAGGCAAACAGAATAAACAGGCCGGCAAAAAACAGGTTCAGAAAAAGATTCAGGTGCTGCCTCTTT
>DATFJD010000271.1:0-2626 GCA_035269475.1 Halalkalibaculum sp. | reverse complement strand
TTACCAATACTAAGGCTGCAAGTTATAAATTTTAACAGGTAAAACTCCTAGTATTCATCCATTCCGGGCAGTTCCAAATGTAAAAATACTTTTGTTTCTTCCCTGACTCTTTTTCTTTTTGTACTATTTAGATTATTGATTCAAATACAAACACGGTTATGATATTATACAAACGCTTTTTTACAGGTATTTTAAACCTGCTCATCCTCATATTCCTTTTCACTACCGCCTTACCGGCCCAATCTTCACAAACATATTATCCCACCCGGTTCAGCTGGGAGAAGAAATCACCGGAAGAAGTGGGAATGAACGCCCGGGCAGTCAAAGAGGCAATAGACTACGCCATAGCCAATGAATCTGATAATCCCCGTGACCTCGGCATACATTTGAATACCAGAACCGGTGAACCTTACAATAACATCATTGGCCCAGTAAAAGAACGGGGACCCATGACCGGTATGATAATTAAGGACGGATATCTGGTTGCCGAATGGGGCGAACCCCACCGGGTAGACATGACTTTCAGTGTTACCAAAAGCTTTCTGTCTACTATAGTCGGGGTTGCCTGGGATAAGGGTATGATTCAAAGCGTGGATGACAGGGTGCAGCAATATGTGCCGGTCAAGCACTTTAATTCGGAGCATAATGCTAAAATAACCTGGGATCATCTTTTGCGGCAAACCAGTGATTGGGAAGGTACCCTTTTTGGAAAGCCGGACTGGGCTGACCGTCCGACAGGAGAAATTACAGAAGAAGTAATCGACCGTGAGCGCCATGAACCCGGCAGCAAATGGAAGTACAATGACGTAAGGGTGAACGTACTTGCCCTTGCGGCACTCAAGGTATGGCGAAAGCCTTTGCCTGTGGCCCTCAGAGAACAAGTCATGGACCCTATAGGTGCTTCAAATACCTGGCAATGGTATGGCTATGAAAATTCCTGGATTAACATTGACGGACTCAAGATGCAGTCGGTAAGTGGAGGCGGTCATTGGGGCGGCGGCATGTGGCTGAGCGCATATGACCAGGCAAAATTCGGTTATCTGTTTCTTCGGGAAGGCAAATGGAAAGACCGGCAGATCATATCCAAAGAGTGGATTGATATGGCTAAAACTCCTACGGATGCCAATAAAGGCTATGGCTACATGAATTTCTTCCTGAATAACGATCGAGAGCGAATGCCCAGTGCACCCGGCAGTGCCTATGTATTTCTGGGCAGTGGAATCAATATGGTGTATATAGACAAAGCCAATGACCTGGTCATTGTAGGAAGATGGATTTCTGACTACGAGGCGATGGATGGCATCATCAAAAGGGTGATCAGCGCCATTGAAAATTAATTTCTCCCAAACAGTTTCTTAATGTAATTTGTTGAACACCTACAGACTATTAAGAACATATTCCCATGAGATTCCTACATATTTTAATTTTGATACTGCTGGGCGGCACTGTTTCCTCCTGCTGGATTGAAGCAGCCGAAGATTCACCGAATGGCCCGGGAGAACCGGATCCCATCCCCTATGAGAATGTAAGCAGTTCCAACCTCCCTACAGGCAGCTTATCGGGCAGCAGCATGAATGCACTCGCCGTAGACATTGAACAAGACGGAGACCTGGACTTGGTAATTGCCAGTCAGGGTTCAAATAAAATATTGCTGAATAACGGGTCCGGCGAATTTTCCATACTCTCAAACTCTATACTGGATCGTTTTAACTTTAATTCGCAGGACGTCGCTGTGGCTGATTTTAATGGCGACGGCCGTTTTGACCTTTTCTTTGGCAATGCCGCGGACCAAACAACCTCTCAGACTAATGAGTTTTATCTAAACCAGGGAAATGTCAGTTTTAGCAATGATATAGGACTGATTCCGGTAACAGGCATATCCAACTCATCCCTTGCCAGAGATCTGAACAGAGATGGATTTATAGATATTCTGATTGGGAACAGCGGACAAAATATATTGCTGATTAATAATGGAAATGCTCGATTTTTCGATCAAACCGGACAAAGACTACCTTCTCGCTTTGATCTGACCCGGGATATCGAAGTCGGTGATATAACCGGTAATGGTTTTCCGGATATCATTGCCGCAAATGAAAACGATGATAACCGGGTACTTGCTAATAACGGTTCCGGCATTTATCTGGACCAGACCGGTGCCCGCCTGCCGGTTATCAGTGCAATTGAAGAAACCCGGGAAGTAGAGCTGGCAGATGTAGACGGAGATGGAGACCTTGACATATATTATTCAAACGTCCGCATATTTGAGTCTGGTGCTGACCCGCAAGACCGACTGTTGATAAACAATGGACAGGGCGTATTCTCGGATGTCACTTCTTCGCAACTTCCACAGAAAACTTCCAATACATTTGATACCGATTTCCTGGATATTGACAGTGATGGTGATCTCGACATCCTAACCGGTAATTTTAACGGTGGCGTGCAAGTCTTTCTTAATAACGGTGCCGGTACCTTTACCGATGACACTGAAAACTGGCTGCCCGAAGGCTTAAATCCCCGCGTGGTTGACTTTGAGGTTGCAGATTATAATGGTGACCAGCTTCCTGATATCTATATAGCCGTATTTGACGGTGCGGATATACTGCTGCTGAGAAAAGACCAGGAGCAG
>DATFJD010000270.1:0-2398 GCA_035269475.1 Halalkalibaculum sp. | reverse complement strand
AGTTGGTGTTGCATGGTACTACTCTTCAATTTCAATAATACTCAAATTATGATTGGTGTAAATGCAAATATCTGCGGCTATGTTCAGAGACTTTTCAATGATTTCCCGTGCTGATAACTCGGGGGCATTCTCCTTAAGGGCTCTTGCCGCAGCAAGGGCGTAGGATCCGCCGCTGCCGATTGCCAGGATACGGTCATCGGGTTCAATAACATCGCCGTTACCGGAAATCAAGAGCGCTTGTTCCTTACTCATTACGATTAGGAGGGCCTCAAGTTTTCGAAGAAATTTGTCATTTCTCCATTCTTTGGCCATCTCAACGGCAGCACGCTGCAGGTTTCCGTTATATTGCTTTAGTTTCTCCTCATACTTTTCAAACAGGGTGAAGGCATCGGCAGTGGACCCGGCAAAACCTGCTGTGATTTTGCCTTCATAAAGTTTACGCACTTTATTGACCGTCGCTTTCATAACGGTTTTGTCCATAGTGGCCTGGCCGTCGCCGCCGATGGCTGCCTCACCGTTATGGATTATTCCCAGTACTGTTGTCGCTTTCAGTTGAGGTATGCTCATAGTGGTTCTTTAAAACTTAATGTACTTCAATATATTGTTCAGGACCGATCAGGATCGCGACTTGTAATACTTGTTGGAGCTTGAAGAGCCGGGCCGCGGTTTTCTGCTGTCTTTCTCAGAGTCCCCGTTTTTGTAATACTTGCTCTTCGAGCCCTTCTTGCGATAGTAATCGAGATTGTCTTTCCCGGAACCCATCTCCTGGAATTCCTGATCGGACTGATTGAGGAGCTCATCGATATTGCCATCCTGCATCACTACATCCGTAATTTCAATGTCCGATCCGGCAAGCGTGATCTTATAATCATTAAGCGATACGGTTTCGTCCGGTACGAAGGTGATCTTGACGCGGTAACGGAGCATCCACTTCCATTTGATACTCATGAACCCTTTTTCAAGATGTGATTTCAGGTATGGATTGATGTAGATATCAATCGCCCGGTAATCGGTATTGTGTTTAAACTTGCTTATCCAAGCGTCGAGATCGGCTATAATGGTATTCTGCGTAACTACATTGCCCGATCCTCCACAGGTGGGACATACTTTGGAAACGGAATTTACCACGCTGGGACGTATACGCTGGCGGGTGATCTGAACAAGCCCGAAATCACTCATGCCGATTACGTTCGTCTTGGCGGGATCTTTTTTAAACTCTTTCTTTATCTCGTCATAAATTTTCTTACGGTTGCGATCATCACGCTGGTCAATAAAGTCGACGCATATGATACCGCCGATGTCACGCAGGCGCAGCTGCTTTGCGATTTCCCGGGCAGCTTCAAGGTTTGTTTTCAGGGAATTGTCTTCCTGTTTCTGCTTGGCCGCATAGGGACCGGAGTTAACATCTACCACGTACATGGCTTCCGTCTGTTCGAAGATGAGGTATCCTCCGGAAGGCATCCGAACCCGGGGGCTAAAGATAGAGTCAACATCTTTGGCGATATTCATATGGTCAAAGATATGCTCCCTGCCTTTGTAGAGCTCTACATTGGGAATCATCTGGGGAGCAATCTGGCTCACATAATTCTTCAGTTTCTTGAAGGTAGCCTGATCATCGATCAGCACACGGTCGTAATGTTTGGCAAACAAATCACGCACCAGGCTCTCCGTCATATCGAGATCATTGTAGAGCAATGCCGGTGGTTTGGCAGTTTCAAGCCGTTCGAGGATGCGCTCCCACTTTTTAAGGACATTGCGCATATCATCTTCCAGGGCTTTCTTATCCTGCTCTTGGGCAACTGTTCTGATAATTACGCCAAAGCCATCAGGCAGCATGGAACCGACAACGCTTTTCAGCCGACGCCGTTCCTTGTAGTTGCTTATTTTTCGTGATACCGCGATGTACTCGCCCATCGGTATCAGCACCAGAAAACGTCCTGCGATAGTGATATCGGTAGAAACACGCGGTCCCTTGGAACCGATAGGTTCCTTTACAATCTGAACCAGCAGTCTCTGATCGTTACGAAGAATTTTTCCGGCCCAATTCTGCTTCTCATAATTCGATATCTTGTCGAAATTGGTCTTTTTGAGCTCATTTCTAACATTTTTGGATATGGCATCAGTGCCGTTAAGCATCTGAACATAATCTTTCAGATGATCGCCCGCATCAGAGAAGTGTAGAAATGCATCTTTTGGCGTACCCATGTCGATGAAGGCAGCACGTATGCCGCTCATCACCTTGTGAACTCTCGCTAAGTAAATGTTGCCAACGGTGCGTTGGTTTTCTTCAGACTCTATGAATAGCTGTGCCAGCTCTCCGTTTTCCAGGAGGGCAATTCGATTTTGCTTGCCCGAAGCGTGTATGATAATTTGGTTTTTCATGTAAAATCTTTCTTTT
>DATFJD010000269.1:0-5998 GCA_035269475.1 Halalkalibaculum sp. | reverse complement strand
ATGATTAAAGAAGCGAAGAAGAAACTTAACGATGTATTTGGCTATGAATCCTTTCGTCCCTTGCAGGAAGAGGTCATTCAGCAGGTACTTAATAAGAAAGATGCACTGGTCATTATGCCTACGGGCGGGGGGAAATCTCTTTGCTACCAGATTCCGGCAATCATTTTTGAGGGATTGACCATTGTGGTCTCTCCGCTGATCTCTCTTATGAAAGACCAGGTAGAACAACTGCATCAATTTGGCATACCGGCCGTCTATCTTAACAGCTCACTGACACCCGAAGGATACCAGGCAAATATTAAAAAGCTGAAAAACGGCTCGGTTGACTTGCTTTATCTTGCCCCTGAAACCTTGCTGATGCCTAAAACCAAAGAACTTCTTTCCGGGTTGGATGTTGACTGTTTTACGATCGACGAGGCCCACTGTATCTCGGAATGGGGCCATGATTTCAGACCCGAGTACCGTCAATTGGTGGAAGTGAGAAAAGAATTCCCTAATGCTTCCTGCCTGGCACTTACGGCTACTGCCACGCCCCGAGTCAGGCAAGACATTAAAAATACCCTGGGGATGAAAGATTCGGAAACGTATTTGGCCAGCTTCGACCGTAAGAACCTGTTTCTCAAAGTGGCTGACAAAGACGGCCCTACCGATCAGGTACTCGATTTTCTTTATACCCGCAAGAAGCAATCAGGCATTATCTACTGCTTTTCCCGCCGCCAGGTGGATGAGCTTTATGTGGACTTGAAGAAAGAAGGTCACTCCGTGAAACCATACCATGCCGGCCTTTCTGAAAAGGTGCGAAGCCGTAACCAGGAAGCTTTTATCAGGGACGATGTAAATATTATTGTAGCTACAATCGCTTTCGGTATGGGTATCAACAAGCCTGATGTTCGCTTCGTGGTTCACTACGATATGCCTAAGAATATTGAGTCGTATTATCAGCAGATCGGACGTGCCGGACGTGACGGCCTGCGAGCTGACTGCCTGTTGCTATTCAGTTATTCCGATACACAGAAAATCAGGTACTTCATCAACCAGAAAGAGGATGAGGAAAAGAAAATTGCCGAACAGCATCTCAAATCCCTGCTTAAGTTTCTGGAAGCTACAGAATGCCGCAGAAAGCCTTTGTTGAATTACTTTGGTGAGGAATATGAAAAGGATGATTGCGGCATGTGCGACAACTGCCTGGCGCTCGATGCCGAAGTGGAAGACCTCACCGTTCAGGCTCAAAAGTACCTCTCGTGTATAGTGCGAACTGACGAGACGTACGGCGCAAATTATATTGCGGATGTGCTGCGCGGCTCGAAATCCAAAAAAGTGCTCGAAAACGATCATAATGAGATTTCTACGTATGGAATAGGCATGGAATGGTCGAAAGATCAGTGGGTGCAGCTTTCACGCCTCCTGCTGCGTCAGGATTATCTCGATAAAGACCAGAAATACGGCAGCCTTAAACTGAAAGAGCAGGCCCGGAATGTGTTAAACGGACATGAAAATGTATTCGGGACCCTTGACAGGACCGCGGCTACCGTCAACGGCAAGGCTGTGGAAAGAACCAGCACGGATGTCGAAGACAAATATGACGAGAAGCTCTTCGAACAGCTTCGTGAAAAACGCAAAGAACTTGCCGACCAGAAAGGAATTCCGCCCTACACTATATTCCCGGATACCACCCTCATGGAGATGTCGTACTACTTCCCTCAGAATGAGGAGCACATGATGCAGATCTACGGGGTAGGTTCGACCAAGCTCAAAAGATATGGCGATATATTCGGTAAAATTATCAAAGAGTACACCGATGAGCATGAGATAGAAGAGCGGGTGAAACCGCTGAAGAAAAAGGCAAAAAAGTCATCTTCGAAAGAAAAACATGTACAGGTCGCCGAAGCCTTTAACGAAGGGCAATCCATTGAGCACCTCGCCGAGCAGTACGGGGTTAAGGATGTAACGATTATCAAGCATCTGAAAACCTACCTGGAAGAAGGAAACTCACTGAGAACCGAAGGCATTGCGGAAGCCTCTGAACTGTCGGTGAGAAAACGCGATGAAGTTATGGAGTCGATGGACCGCAGGGGCCCTGAGCTGCTGAGGGTGATCTATAATGATATGGATAAAGAGGTCGGCTACAGCGAGCTGCGCATCTTGCAACTCTACTACATGGCAGCCAACCAAAAGTAAAAACGGCCTATTGTATTGCAGTTACGTGCTTCGTGAATCTCAATGCTTCTTCGCGAGCTTTTTGGTACAACTTGAGGAACCGCCGACAGGACTTATGCCTATAACATATCAAACGATCTTTTCTTATTATTGAACTGAAAATTCAATACGTCATTTTAGGTTTATATGAGTCAGCGAACTATTGTTGTTGCTTTCGGAGGGATGTCACCCGAGCATGAAGTATCCGTTCTAACGGCCATGCAGGCTATTTCTTCATTAAAGGATACAGACTATCACCTCCAGCCCCTTTATATCACAAAATCCGGGCGCTGGCTGACCGGGCAGCCTCTGCTTGAACTGGAGAATTTTAAAAACCTCAAAAAGCTGGAAGAAGAGGCTATCGAGTGTACTTTTTCGCACGACGACCTGGGCAAGCCCATCCTGCTGGAAACCGAAAGCAGGGGCTTTCTTTCAAAACCCCAAAAACATTCCATATATGCCGTTTTGCCCGCTTTTCACGGATCAGAAGGTGAGAACGGAGCTTTTCAGGGAACCTGCGACATGTATAATATCCCCTTTGCAGGCAGCGGCGTTTTTGCCTCAAGCCTGGGCATGGATAAGGTTAAAGCCAAAGAACTCTGCAAGGCTCATGATATCCCGGTGACCGACGGGGTATCTTTTAGCGAAGAGGAGTGGCAGGATGCGCAGGATAAGATCATAGAAAACATTATCCAGTTGGGATTTCCAGTTATTACCAAGCCGGTGAGCCTGGGCAGCAGTATCGGCGTTGCCAGGGCAGCCGATCGCGAGTCGCTGATCGATAGCATTGAAACTGCATTCCGATACGACCATGAGCTGGTAGTAGAAAAAGCGGTCACCCCGCTGATGGAAATTAACTGTTCGGTATTGGGTTATGCCCATCACCTGCGGACCAGCGTGTGCGAACGTCCCTTAGGACAAGAAGAAACCCTCTCATTTGAAGATAAGTATCAAAGCGAGGGAGAAGGCGGTAAAGGCATGGCCTCTGCTGACAGGGTGATCCCTGCGGATATTCCGGACGAGCTGACCGAAAAAATCCAGGAGCTGTCACGAAACATATTCAAGACTTTCCGGGCAAGCGGCGTCGCCCGGCTCGATTTCCTGGTAAATGCCGATACTAAAGAAGTTTATTTCAATGAAATCAACACCATCCCCGGCTCGTTTTCCTTCTACCTTTGGGAAGAAAGCGGAATGAATATGATGGAATTAATGCTTGAATTGGTTGACATTGCCGTTAAAAAACACCTCATAAAAATCGGCCGAATCAGAAGCTATGAAACCAATTTATTGAGTGAAAAAGCTGTTAAAGGTATTAAGGGGCTGAAAGGCGGTAAGGATTAAACGGCCTGTAACATCAATCCCTTACGCGAATGTTGTAAAATCATTAATTAATTTATGGTATGATGAAACTGATATCTTTTGCACGCCTCCCACTATTTTTCGTTTTCGCCTTTATCCTGGCAACAGGCTGCAAAGGTCCCGAAACTACGGTGGTCCGCCAAAATCCGATTACCGCTTCGGCTGATACCGCAGCAACTACAGATACCACGGCAAGCGAACCCTCCGCGGCCTTCCGGCAGGTTAATATGGGAGAAATCAATCCCATCCCAACCCTGGATCCGCTGTTTGCCGAAAATGCCAGTACCATGCGGGCCTTGCAGCTGGTGTACGAGGGCTTGGTAAGGCTAGACAGTGAAGGGGCCGTGATAGCCGGCATAGCCAAAGAGTGGACGATAGCAGAAGACTCACTAAGCTACACCTTCACACTCCGCGACAATGTTTATTACCACGACAGCAGTGTTTTCAGCAACGGTGTGGGACGCAAATTAAAAGCCCGGGACGTCAAGTTTGCCTTTGAACGCATGGCTGTAAACTCAGTTCCAAATCACGCGGCACAATTGTTTATGCCCATCAAGGGTTTCGAACCCTTTTACCGGGAACAGCACAAGGTATTTAATCCAAAGAAAAGAGTGCTGAACGGCGTCTCGGGTGTTCAGGCACCCAATGATACAACCGTCGTCTTCAGTCTGGAAGAAGATGATCCTCGGTTCCTCCAGAAACTGGCCTCGCCATTCGCCCTGATATATCCAAGGGAAGCTATAACCAACAATAACCCAAGCCTGTTTAAGGCAGTAGGAACAGGTCCCTTTACGCTCTCGCAGAACCGAGGCGACTCACTCTATACTTTTGCCAAATTCAATGACTACTACCATCCCGAACAGCCGGTAGTGAACCGGGTCGATGTCATTGTAAAGAAAAGGGAGTCGAACTTGTTCAAATCCTTCAGCACCCGCGACTTACATATACTCCCGGAACTCGGGCTTCAAACTATGCAAGGCGTACTGAATGATGCCGGCAGCCTGATGCCAAGCTACTCGGAAAATTACCGGCTGCATACGCCGGATGGATCCACCTTTTACTCTATGAACTTTAATCCCGATGCCGGCCTTACTATGGAAAAGGCCAAGGCAGTTGCCGGCTTATTCGACAGTACGGATACCTTTGCAAACCTGCCTTCCGGTTTTATCCATTTTCAAAAACATGCAGGTACTGATACTGAAAGTAGCGAGCAAGATGACATTCAGGCCAGTGTCAGTGAAGGAGATACGCTGAATATTACCAATACCGACGACTCCTATTCCCTGCAGTTTTTAGTTAAACTCAGAGACAAGCTGAATAAGAATCAAGCGACTCTGCAAGTATTCAATATCTACACCCCGACCAGAAACACCGGTCTCTATACCGGCCACCGGCTGCCTTTTTATGAAGGTTATGCACCTGAGTTCTCAGATAAAGAGAAGACCCTTCTGAGTTTCGAGGTGCACCACAGGGCGCTCAGCCACAATGAAGTGGAAAACCTTCATTTCAACTCATTCCCGTGGTGGATCGATATGCGAACCGTAACGACCTCAACTGTTCAATAAAAGATTCCGGATATGAAACTTGCCGTCATTGCAAATCCCAAAAAGTATTCGGTTAAAGAGCCTTTTACCCAAGCGCTTAACTGGGCGGATGAAAATGACGTGAAAATCATCTTTAATTCGGACTTAAAAGAACTGTACGACAACCAGGACCATCCATCCGCAAAAATTGTCGGTTCTGAAGCCGAGGCCATTGATGAAGCTGATATAGTGGTTGCCATGGGCGGGGACGGTACCATGCTGTATACGGCACGCCTGATGAAAAACATCTCGAAACCCATATTAGGGGTGAATAGCGGAAGGCTGGGATTCATGGCCTATACCCAGATGGAGAATCTGACCAAAGCCCTGGAGTGCCTGAAAGAGGGAAATTACCGGCTGGACAAGCGTTTCATGCTGGAAGCCGAAGATGAGAATGGCAATATTTATCATGCCCTGAATGAATTTCTGTTCTCCAAAAAGGATTCCACCTCCATGGTTACTGTGGAAGCGGAATATGATAACATGTTTATCAATAAGTACTGGGCAGACGGTTTGATTGTGGCCTCTCCCACAGGGTCAACTGCCTACAACCTCTCATCCAACGGACCCATCGTAATGCCCAATACCGATGTGATGGTGCTCAATCCCATTAACCCGCACACGCTTACCACAAGGCCGCTGGTGCTGCCCTCCGACAAGTCGCTGAAGATCACGGTTCACAAACAGCAGCATGAAGTTCTGTTTTCTTATGACGGTGAAATTTATGAAATTCAGGCCTACCCTTTCGTGGTGGAAATTCGTCGGTCTAACTTTACCATCAACCTTATTGAACTGCCCGATCAGAGCTACTTTGAAACACTGCGCAACAAGCTGATGTGGGGCATGGATTTTAGGAAGGG
>DATFJD010000268.1:0-2838 GCA_035269475.1 Halalkalibaculum sp. | reverse complement strand
GCTTTGTGAAACTTTATTTCATCTTGGTGAACCTTTGTGAAATAGTGCCAAATTCTAACATGACAATTGCCGGTAAGTTTATTTAATTTGAGTAGTCATGGAAAAGAAATCAGACATACATTTTAGCTATCCCCCAAACCTGCACGAGCTGGATCTGGCTACACTGGTTTCCATGTATCGCGAACGAGGGATCCCTAAAAAAACACGGCCCGGTGAGTACTTTGCATGTGCCTTGTCTAAAAAGCTTATAAAAGAGGGAAAGTGGTGGTTCGGACAGTATTACAGCCAGCAGTCCTGGGATCATTTACTTACCAAGAGTTGTGAAGGATACCCACTTACAGAGGTGGAAATGAATGTAATGGGCATGGCCCTCGCATCCGGCGACGAACCGCCTAAGCGCGACTTTGTGGAGCAGCAGTGCGGGGCTGTGCCGAAACTGGCCTATATGATAGTTAATGACCTCAAGGAGTTTGGCTTTCTTTCGGTTGATGACCAGGATCGGCTGATGATCACCCCTCGCGGAGAAAAGGCACTGCAAGGTATCGCACGAAGAATTTATGACAAGAAATTCAGTCCTGAAATGCTGCGTGTCCATCAATCAGAGACTTCAAACCCTACCATCGAACGAGCCAAGAAAAAAGACAGCGAACAGGCCAGTCTTTTCTAGCTATACCTATACCACAAAGTTACACAGAGAAGCACAGAGGTACACAAAGCTTTTAGAATTCTCTTTGGAACTTTGTCTTTCTTTGTGCAACTCTGTGAAATAATTATGTTTTTAATCCACCCTTCTGGCACGGACACCGAAGTTAACATTGTCTTTAACCCATTCGGTCCATCGCGCCTGCTCCACAATCGGCTTGTCATGCAGGTAAATGGTTGAATCATTCCATGTGGTCATCACCTCGGCATCCTGGGTCCATATTTTCACCCGCCGGCGGGGCACCTTGGTTTGCCAGTTTCTGCCGGTTACCGGATCGGTATAGAGCACTCGAATGGTGATATTTCGTGAAAGCTGTTCCAGGGGACTCAAATCCAGACTCCTGAAATCTGTCTCCCCGTCTTTTTTGATATCGGGGATGCCGTCACTGACCATCACTACCGAAACCGGCCTCAATACCAGGTTTTTATTCCGCAGGGTTAGTGCCACCTGCTCAAAGAAGGCGTTGAAATCGGTGATGGGATTTTGAACTGTATCCGGGAATATATCATGCAGCCGTTCCTCAATCTCCTCTACCGATTTATTTTCGAAAGTCTGAATCGGAAAGAAGGTTTTGGGCTCGTCAGGCTGGGCGCCGCCAATAGAGCTTACAAACAGCACGTTGGGTTCTTCCAGGTCGTCTATGCTTTCCAAATGGGCATAGATATAATGTGCCAGAAAGTTCAGGGATTCATCAAAATAACCGCTGTTGATGAAAGACCCGCTGATATCAACCCCCACAAAAAGCGAGAGGCGTGGCTTCTGCTCTGCGTCGAGGCTGCAGCCGATAACTATAAATACCAGCCCGGTCAGCAGCGATATGGCTACTCGTTTAATCCTTGACATAATAAACTCCTAGTTAGATGTAGATGTACTTGCAGTTTTAAGTTCTTCACTTCTCTTCGACAGGGTTTCAATAAGCACGTTCGACTGTTTGATGTCGTCCATGCTTTTGAAAGGCAGGTCGAACAGGTGAGTACTGCTAACCAGCAGCGTGAGGAAGTTGATGGCACCGGCAATAACCTGAAGCGGTGGCAGCATAAAGGCTGCAAGCAGCTCTTCTCCTTTTTCCTGTACCCAGTCGGCATCCTTCTTGATCGCTTCCATGAACCCGTTGGATATATCCCAGTCAAGTTCGCTCTTTTTAGCAGAACTCTTTTTAGCAGAACTCAACTCAACACCCTTGCCCTGAATGACGGCCATAATTGTGGGCGTACCGAAAGAGGCAAAGAGGAACCATGACAAGCTTCGAATACCGAACCACATAAAGGTGGAAATGGATAGAATTCCAAGCATGCTGATCTGTACATCATCGGCGTAAAGGGCGAACCACGGAACCAATGCATCCACAAACTCCCTATAGAGAAAGATTACCTCTACAAATAGAACGATGATCTCAATGACACCGATACCGATAATCTGTGAAATGTTCTTCTCCTTTACGGAACTGACAAAGGTCGATAGCACTGCATAACTTCCCAGCACAATGAAAAAGAGGAAGGTAAACAGTGGAATTCTAATAGCCAGTATGGAAAGCTGTTCGCCGGTAATATTAGATAGCGTATCCATGACCAGCGGGGTGGTGACATAGGTAAATATGGTAGATTCCACTACCACCCAGAATAGCGTCAGGAATACGGCAATCCACGGTACTTTGGATCCCACTACGCGTTTTGAGGCTTGTCCCAGCATTTTGAATGGCGTGATGAAAATCATCTGCAAAACCGACCATATGCCGAGTACAACAATTTTTGTGAGTTCAAGCAAGGCTACCACAAACTGAAAGGTAAAGGTAAAGATCCCTCCCCAGAATGAGACGATAGCCTTTCCAAGATCCCACCAGGTAATGAACAGGGATATCACAAATTCTTTTCTGTTTTGGCGGAATACCACCGTCAACAAAGCAGGTATGGTGATCCAGCATCCTAATATGAATGCAAAGGCCGGGAGCAGCAGAAATAGCCGCTTGGCAGCCAGAAGAAATAGCGGGTCACCCGCAGCCCAGGCAAATTCAATAAAGGTTTCCTGGAAAAGTGATGGAAAGAGCAGAATATAGAGAACAAATTTGGTAATGCTTCCTGTATCGTTAAACATAATTCCCCCCAGAATCAAATTGGTAATAGCTGATATGTAGCGTT
>DATFJD010000267.1:0-2905 GCA_035269475.1 Halalkalibaculum sp. | reverse complement strand
TTAGAATATCTGCGTTTTTTCTCAAACTCAGTAATTTTTACTCCCACGTAGGTCGGTTTGCCAAACCGACCCCTCCGGACCCTGAATAAGTTTATCCGTCGTAAAAGAATGGACGCAGAGCGTCCGCTAAACCGTCCACCGCAGAGCGATGGACGAGGCTGTTTTTTTCTTTTTTGAACCACAGCCGTTTTCTGGCTCTTAGCAGGCTGCAGCACAATGAGACATATAGGAACACGAAGGTGCGCTATGAACATTAAGCAGAAAACTTATTATATATCCTCTCTAATACTCTTAGTCTGTGTGCTGGCCACCCTCCTGATCTACCTGTACACCGGCCGGCTTATCATCGCTATTCTCTTTGCCCCTCCCATCATCCACTGGATACTCAAACGAAGAGAGCAATCCTCAGGCAGATGAATAATTCTTGGAAAAGCCTTTCCCCTTCCACATATTTGGATAAATAAAAATTGCAGAGCTAAACATTTATGGCCAAAAAAAGAAAATTCACCAGAAGGTTGCCGAATATCAGGGGGAGAAGGTCTCAGCATGCTAAAAAGGCCGGCTCAGCACCGGGAACCCTGCATCATGTCGGCGAAAAGCGCGTTGAAGAAGTCTCCATAACCATACACGATTATAGTGAAGAGCATATTGAGAGTATTGAAATAACCGAAATTGAGGAGTGCCGCCCCTACCTGGAGAATCCATCCAAGACGTGGATCAGTATTAAAGGCCTGCATGACATTGAAAAGCTGAAGTCAATCTGGTCGTATTTCAATCTTCACCCCCTCGTCCAGGAAGATATTTTGAACACCTCGCAACGCCCGAAAGTAGAAGAATACGAAGATAATATCTTTTTCGTCCTTCGCATGATGCACTACACCAAACAGGAACCCATACTCCTGGAATCTGAGCAAATCAGTATTGTGCTTGGCGAAAATTATGTGCTCTCATTTCAGGAGAGCGACATGCCCCACTTTACTCCGGTGCTTGAGCGGCTAAAAGTAGTGGGAACCCGCCTTCGCCGTTTCGGGCCCGATTATTTGACCTATGCCATCATTGATAATATTGTGGACTACTATTTTGGCGTTTTGAATGAACTTGGAGAACGGCTGGAAGAAACGGAAGAAATTCTGATCGATAGTCCAACCGACGATACCTTGCATCATATTCACGCATTGCGAAGGGAAGCCATCTTCTTCAGAAAAAGCGTATGGCCCCTGCGGGATGTCCTCAACTCAGCAATTCGCGATGATTCCCGGTTTATAGACGAGAGTATCAAAGTGTATCTGAAGGATGTCTATGACCACATGGTTCAGATCATTGACAATATTGAAAACTACCGCGATATGATTCTGGGCATGCACGATATGTACATGTCGCAGGTAAGCAATAAAATGAACGAGGTGATGAAGGTCCTTACCATCATTGCTACCATCTTCATCCCGATCACGTTTATTGCCGGAGTTTACGGTATGAACTTTGATCCGGCGGCCAGCCCCTACAATATGCCCGAGCTAAGCTGGTACTGGGGATATCCTGCGGCATGGACCAGCATGATTATCGTTGCCGGTATCATGGTTTATTACTTTAAAAGAAAAGACTGGCTTTAGGTTTATTATTGCTTCCGCTTAATTATATTTCAGTAACTCCTGACTAACTCTATTAGATATGAAAGATATTAATATCCTGGTCCCGCT
This sequence comes from Halalkalibaculum sp., assembly GCA_035269475.1. Classification (GTDB taxonomy): domain Bacteria; phylum Bacteroidota; class Rhodothermia; order Balneolales; family Balneolaceae; genus Halalkalibaculum. The sequence continues at coordinate 1,208 of DATFJD010000267.1, read as the reverse complement.
CGATTTTTCTGATGTAAGTGTAAACGCCCTGCATTCGGCTGAGACGGTTGCAAAACTTTATGACGGACGTATTACGCCCTTTCATTCCTATATGCCTGTAAACGAGCTCAACACGCCCTATTCCTTTGATATTTCCAGTACGCCTATGGAAGATTATGAGCAGATCGAGGAAGCGCTTACAAACCGTTTAAGGGAGATGTCGAAGGCAGAAATCGACGAAAAATACCTCAGCAAACCCGTGGTTTCCATGGGCAATCCTGCCCAGTCTATCGTTGACCATGCCAAGGATTTTAATATGATTGTGATGAATACTCACGGGCGGACCGGCTTTTCCCGTTTCTTCCTGGGTTCGGTTTCCGAAAAAGTATTACGCATGGCCCATATACCGGTATTGATAGTCAATAAAGAGCGGGAGCTTTCCGGCTTCGATCGCATTCTTCTCACCACCGATTTTTCCGAGCACTCCAAACAGGCCTTCCCCATAGCAAAGGAAATAGCCACCAAAGCCGGTTCAACCCTGGAGCTTTTGCATATATTGAGCGTAGAGGACCATGATTTTGATGAGCCGGATGAGTCGGTAATATCCCTTAGAAAACAGCGTTTGAAACTACTGGCAAAGGAAGAGTTTCATGAAATAAGCGATCAGGTAGAGACCAAAGTCATCGCCTCTTCCGATACGCCTCATGAAGCTATCTACAACTATAATATCAATAATCCGCAGGACCTCATTATCATGTCCACCGTGGGACGTACCGGCATTGAGTACCTGATGGTTGGCAGTACCACGGCTAATGTGGTTCGCCACGTTAACAGTGCGGTTTTAAGCATTAATCCAAAGAGTAAAATCGAAGATATTGAAGACCTTTTTTAAACCTCCTGCATCGCAACTATTCATCATTGCAGCCGCAGCTTTTTTACTGACCTCCTGCCTCAGTGACTCCGTTACCGAACCGGAACCGCCCGAAGAGAACGGACCTGAATATCCTACACCGACCGAATCGGTAGCACCGGATGGCGTCCTGGAAGCAGTAACCTGGAATCTTGAACGTTATGGAGAGGATATCTACGGCAGCGAGCAGGGAATACAGAGAACAAAGAATATTCTTAGAATTGCGGATTCCCTACAAGCAGACCTTTACGGATTGCAGGAAGTTACCGGCCAGCAGGGATTAGACAGCCTGAGCAAATACATGACGGGATACCGCGGT
>DATFJD010000266.1:0-2782 GCA_035269475.1 Halalkalibaculum sp. | reverse complement strand
CTTTATAAATGGAGTCAATGGGGTGCTTGCTACCGTGGGGATGGTTTTTGTTTCGTACGCCGGCCTTACAAAAGTAGCGAGTATAGCCGAAGAGGTTGAAAATCCGGACCGGAATATACCGTTGGGAATGATCATGTCACTTATCGTCGCCGTATTTGTTTATGTGGTTGGTGTCTATCTTATGGTAGGCCTGCTCGAACCTGAGGCTTTTCGGTCTGACCTTACGCCGGTGGCAACTGCCGGTGAAGTTTTTCTGAACTGGCTACCCGAGCCCACCGGACTTATTCTTGTTGTTATAGCTGCCATAGCGGCATTTGCCTCAACGGGTAATGCAGGTATCATGTCAGCTTCACGCTACCCGATGGCTATGGCCCGCGACCGGTTGCTGGCCATTCGTTTTTCTGAAATCAGCTCACGGTATGGCACTCCCAAAATAGCTATCATCGCTACCGTGGTTCTCATGATTTTCTTCTTGGTAGTTTTTGAGGTGGAGGCGGTAGCCAAACTGGCAAGTGCCTTTCAACTCCTGCTCTTTGGATTGTTAAATCTCGCTGTTATTGTAATGCGCGAGAGCAAAATTGAAGAATATGATCCGGGTTTTAGATCTCCTCTATATCCTTGGCTGCATATTTCGGGAATGATTATATCCGTATTTTTGATTCTTGAAATGGGCCTGCTCTCTATCATGTTTACTGCCTTAATTGCCGTATTCAGCGTGGGATGGTATTTTTATTACGCCCATCATAAAATTGAGCGAGAAGGTGCAATTTTTCATGTACATGCCCGGCTCGGGAAGCGAAGATATCGCGGTCTGGAGCATGAAATGAGAACCATACTCCGTGAAAAAGGGCTGCGGGACGAGGATCCCTATGAAGAAGTAGTAGCCCGTGCAACTATCATTGAGGATATGGGTTCCAGTGTATCTTATAGTGATGTAATAAAGGTTGCAGTAAGTTCTTTGGCTGAAAGTACAGGTGTTTCATCCGACGAGCTAACTCAGACATTTTATAACGCGAATAAAGCCGGTGCTATTCCTATCGGCCGGAGCGTGGCTCTGAATCATGTTCGCATAGAGCAGGATATCCATGCCGAGATGGTGTTAATAAGAATTTCAGACGGCTTGGAAATTGATACGGAATCGTTTGAATCCCTGAGCATGAAAACGGAAGATGAAATTCAAAAAGTGCGAGCCTTTATTTTTCTTGTGAGTTCCGAGCAACACTCGGGTTCTCATCTTCGTATTCTTGCTCATATAGCAGAGATGGTTGACACAAGGCATTTTATGCAGCGATGGCTTTCTGCCAGAAATGAAAGAGAGCTGCGTGAAATAATGCTGAGAGACGAGCATTTTATCAATTTCTATATATCCAAAGACAACAGCACGTCGAGTATGATCGGTAAAGAAATTAAAAATATTAAGTTGCCGGGCGATAGCCTTATAGCTATTGTTGAAAGAGGCGGTGAACTTGTCATCCCCCATGGAGATACGGTAATACGGGAAGGCGATAAAATTTCGGTAATTGGATCAAATGAAGCTATTGATCAGGTAAAACAGCTAAAGCAAAATCATTAATTTGCAAACCTGCATCCTAAAACAGATTTTCAACTACTCAATTTCTAACAGCATACATTAATTAAAAGTAACAGTAACGTGGCAAATAAAAGCATAAAGGAAAAAGTATTCGATTTTTTTAAAAAAGATTCAGCAGCGGGCATGATGTTACTTTTTGCTACAGTTGCTGCTCTGGTAATAGCCAATAGCCCTTTAGGCGATGCCTATCATCACATGCTAGAGTCGCATATTGTGCTGGGGATCTCCGACTTGGTTATTGACAAGTCGGTTCACCACTGGATTAATGACGGGCTTATGGCCGTATTTTTCCTGCTTATCGGCCTTGAAATAAAACGGGAGCTGAAATACGGAGAACTTTCTTCTGTTCAATCAGCTATCCTTCCTGCCGTTGCAGCCTTTGGCGGAGCCGTACTGCCGGCCCTTATCTTTTACGGTTTTAACGGTGGTACCGACCTTATGAACGGCTGGGCTATCCCGGTTGCAACAGACATTGCTTTTGTGGTAGGGGTTCTTGCCCTGCTTGGATCCAGGGTACCCATTTGGGCTAAGGTTTTTGTCACGGCTGTAGCGGTGGTAGATGATCTGATTGCCGTTCTTGTTATTGCCTTCTTTTATACCGAGCAAATAAGCATGGGCGCCTTGGGAATTGCCGCTATTTGCCTGCTCGTTATGCTTTACTTTAACTACCGCGGCGTTAATAAATTGTCGCCTTATATGATTATCGGTTTCATCATGTGGTGGGCCGTATTGAAATCGGGGGTCCATGCAACAATTGCCGGAGTGATCGTCGGCTTTGCTATCCCCGCAAGCAGGGGCTGGTCGCTTGATCGTCTGACCGAGTATGCCCAGGAAGGTTTTGATCTTTTCCGGCAGGCCGCGGATAAAGACCTACCCGTCACCAAAGAGCAGGCCCTGCACCATATGGATGAGACTTTAGAGCATGCCGAATCCCCTCTTCACAGGCTGGAGCACAAGCTTCACACATCGGTCTACTTTGTTATTATGCCGGTCTTTGCTTTTGCCAACGCGGGGGTTGTTTTTGATCCCGATGTTATGGGACAAGCCATCATATCACCCTTGACGTGGGGTATTACACTCGGACTATTTTTCGGAAAGCAGATCGGTATCTTCGGTTCAACCTGGCTGCTTACCAAGCTTGGATTCTCCGGACTTGCGAGCAACAAGGAAACCTGGAAGGTGGTGTATGGA
>DATFJD010000265.1:0-10798 GCA_035269475.1 Halalkalibaculum sp. | reverse complement strand
CAACCCGCACCTATGGGCCGTGCGCACCCCATTAACAAACGATCATGCCACATTACTGTAGTTGTGGCTAAAAAAGAAGAAGAATTAGTTTAATAATAAAACGGTAACACCTTGGGACAAAAAACACATCCAATAGGTTTAAGACTCGGAATTATTCGCGGTTGGGATTCCAACTGGTATTCCGAAGAAAATGAACCGGAAATTCTTTACGAAGACACGAAGCTAAGGGAATATTTGCATACCCGGCTTCAAAATGGCGGACTTTCACGTGTTATTATTGAAAGAACTCCTAAGAGAATTTTATTAACTCTTAAAACCAGCCGTCCCGGTGTAATTATCGGTAAAGGCGGTGAGCAGATTGAACTGCTCCGTGAAGAGTTGAAGAAAATTACGAGTAAGGAAGTTCAAATTAATGTAAGTGAAATTAAGCGTCCGGAAACAGATGCAAGCCTTGTAGCTCAGAATATTGCACAACAGCTGCAGGCTAGAATTTCATTCCGTCGTGCCATGAAAACGGCTATTTCTTCAGCCATGCGAATGGGCGCGGAAGGAATTAAGATTCGATGTGCGGGAAGATTGGGTGGTGCTGAAATGGCGCGGACCGAACAGTATAAAGAGGGACGTGTTCCACTGCATACGCTGAGGGCAGATATTGATTATTATAACACAACTGCCAATACCATCCAGGGATCTATTGGAGTTACCGTCTGGATATTTAAAGGTGAAGTGCTGGGTGATGTAGAACTGACACCCGGTACGGCTCACAGCAATAAGCAAGAAGACAGCCGCGGTGGACGTGGCGGTCAACGACGTTCCAGAAGAAGTCGTCGTCGCAACAGAAGTAACTAATTAACGATTAACTTTCAAGAATCATGCTAGAACCAAAACGTGTAAAACGTCGCCGGCAGCATCGAAGAAGCCTTAAAGGCAATGCTCAACGAGGACATACGCTGGCCTTTGGTGATTTTGGAATCAAGGCTCTTGAGCCGAAGTATATCACCTCAAGGCAGATTGAATCATGTCGTATAGCTATTGCCCGTCGCCTGCAAAGAGACGGCCAGACCTGGATTCGAATATTTCCGGACATGCCGAAAACCTCCAAACCCGCTGAAACACGCATGGGTAAGGGTAAAGGTGCTCTGGATCATTATGTAGCCGTGGTAAAACCGGGACGTATTTTATTTGAAATAGCTGGTGTCTCTGAAGCTATGGCACGTGAAGCAATGGAACGCGCTGCCCATAAACTTCCAATGAAAACAAAATTTATTGTTCGTCGCGACTACGACGGGCCTTAATTTGAAAAGGAGATAAATTAGCATGAAAGCACACGAATTACGAGAACTGTCATTAACGGAATTAAAAGCACGTGTTAAGGACGAAAAGGAGGCGCTGCAGAATATGAAGTTTAACCATGCAGTTGCCGGTCAACTTGAAAATCCTGCACGATTAAAAATGACGAGACGTGAAATAGCTCGTTTGAAAACAATTATACATGAAAAAGAACAAAACGGAAGTGCTGAATAAGGAAGAAACTATGGCACAAACTGAAAGAGCACAAAGAAGACAACGTACCGGCAAAGTAGTCAGTGATAGGATGGACAAAACGATCACCGTAGCGGTAGATCGACAGATAAAACACCCTATTTACGGTAAGTTCATTACCAAAACCACCAAGTATCTGGCTCATGATGAAGAAAACAATGCCAATACCGGTGATACTGTTCAAATAATGTCAACCCGCCCCTTGTCGAAAAGAAAGACCTGGCGATTGGTTGAAGTTCTGGAAAGAGCCAAGTAGGCGCACTTTCTCAGTCAGATACGTTGTTTAATTATTGATCAATTAATGAGGCCGATATTTAGAATTCAGTTACAAGCGGCCACAAATTATTTACATTTAAAATGATACAGATTCAAAGCAGACTTAATGTTGCTGACAACAGCGGTGCCCGTGAACTGCAGTGCATCAAGGTATTGGGAGACTCCCGTAGAAGATATGCACGAGTGGGTGATCTGATTTCATGCTCGGTTAAAAATGCAATTCCCGGCGGTACTGTAAAGCGGGGAGAAGTAGTAACAGCAGTCATAGTCAGGACCAAAAAAGAATTGCGGCGCAAAGACGGCAGCTATATCCGTTTTGATGAAAATGCTGCTGTTGTAATTAACAAGGAACAAGAACCGGTCGGTACCCGAATTTTCGGGCCGGTAGCCCGTGAGCTGAGGGAACGTAACTTCATGCGGATTGTATCGCTTGCTCCTGAAGTGCTTTAAACAGGTCGAAACAGTTTTAGATATACGTTTGAATTAACAAAAGGCGAAAAGCGAAACATAACACTCTAGGCCTTTTACAATTAAGAATATTATGCCACGTACTAAGAACAAACAGAAGAAATTACATGTAAAGAAAGGCGATGACGTCAAAGTTATTGCCGGTAATGACCGCGGTAAGGAAGGACGTGTACTCGCCGTATTCCCTGAAAAGGAACGTGTATTGGTTGAGGGAATTAACATGCGTGTTCATCACGACAAGCCAACCCAGGACAACCCCCAGGGAGGCCGGATAGAACGTGAAATGGCGATACACATTTCAAATGTTATGGTAATTGATCCTACCACGGGAGAGCCTACGCGTATAGGCCGCAAGCGCATAGAAGAAGACGGTGGCGGAAGATGGGTACGTTATTCCAAGAACAGCGGCGAGATCATAGATAACTAAGGATTTAGAATAAGAATGGCAGAAGCAAGACTTTATACACAGTACAAAGAGGAAATTATTGACAAGCTGCGGGAAGATTTCAGCTATGATAACATCATGGCTGTACCCAAGCTGAAGAAAATTGTCATTAATACCGGTGTAGGTGATGCGGTAGAAAATACCAAGATTGTAGATACGGTATCGGAAAACCTGGCAAAAATTACAGGCCAGCGCCCGGTTACTACCAAAGCTAAGAAATCCATCTCTAACTTTAAGGTAAGAGAAGGAATGCCTCTTGGTTGCAAAGTCACTCTGCGCCAGCGCATCATGTACGAATTTTTAGATCGTTTGATCAATTTGGCATTACCCAGAACCCGTGACTTTCAGGGTGTACCTGATAAGAGTTTCGACGGACGCGGCAACTATACATTAGGAATTAAGGAACATACCATTTTTCCTGAAATTAATACCGATAATGTAGACCGGGTCCATGGCATGGATATCACATTTGTGACAAGTGCCGAAACGGATGAAGAGGCCTACGCCCTGCTGAAGCATTTTGGGATGCCTTTTGTAAAACGAAAATAAATAAATAAGCAACATAGTATTATGGCTAAGAAAGCTTGGATTGCACGTAACAAAAAAAGGAAAGAAACTGTAGAGAAATACGCGGAAAAACGGCGTAAGCTCAAAGAAGAAGGGAAGTACGAAGAGCTTCAAAAACTTCCCCGCGATGCCAGCCCTACCAGGCTGAATAATCGCTGCAGCCTTACCGGCCGTGCACGCGGTTATATCCGCAAGTATGGTATTTCCCGTATCAAATTCAGGGAACTGGCACTTGATGGAAAAATTCCTGGAGTGCGCAAAGCAAGCTGGTAACTATCTAATTAAGAACTTATATGTTTGATCCAATAGCAGATTATTTAACTCGCATTCGCAACGCACAACAGGCAGGACACCGCCGTGTTGACATTCCCGCTTCGAAACTGAAGCGTGCGATGACGAAGATCCTCATCGACAAAGGATATATAAACAAATTCATCAATATCGATGATGGCAAACAGGGCATGCTTCGATTGTTCCTGAAGTATGACTCCTATGGCCATCCGGTAATCAAAAAGATGCAGCGTAAATCCAAGCCCGGGCTGAGAGTTTACTGCAGCGCTGATGATATTCCACGGGCGTTAAATGGTTTAGGCGTTGTGGTACTATCGACCTCTCGCGGGGTTATGACGGATAAAGAAGCTAAAAAGCTGCATGTTGGCGGCGAAGTATTATGCACTGTTTACTAAAATAAATTGGTAAGAAATTATGTCTCGTATTGGAAAACAGCCAATTTCTTTAAAAGAAGATGTTGAATTCAGCATTGATGCTGATAATGTGGTTACTATTAAAGGTCAAAAAGGTAGCGACTCTTTAAAAGTACATCCCAACATCACTATTGAAAAGAAAGACGGTGAAATTTTAGTAACCCGGAATTCTGAAGAAAAACAGGACCGTTCACTACACGGCCTCTACCGGTCACTTATTGATAACATGATAACCGGTGTTACAGAAGGGTATAAGAAGGAATTGGAAATTATCGGGGTTGGTTATCGCGCCTCTATAAATAACGGTGTGCTGGAACTTAACTTAGGTTTCTCGCATCCTATTTATTTTGTCGCTCCCGATGGGATTGACATCGAAGTAGATACCAAAAGAAAGAAGAATCCGATACTTATTGTGTCGGGTATAAACAAAGAACTAGTTGGACAAGTGGCTGCGAAAATCCGTTCACTTCGTCCGCCTGAGCCCTATAAAGGGAAAGGCGTACGTTATGTTGATGAGTGGGTACGTCGCAAAGCCGGTAAATCTGCTGCTAAAGCTTAATAGGAAATATCTGAGATGGAAAAGAATACAAAGAAAAGATTACGCAGAGACAGAATTCGCCGACGTATCCGTTCAACGATACGCGGGACTTCTGATCGACCGAGATTATGTATTTTCAAGAGCAACAAGCATATTGATGCTCAGCTGGTTGACGACCTGGCCGGACATACCTTAGTTTCCGCATCCACTAAGCTGGATGATGTGTCTGATGACCTCAAAGATAAAACGATGGTCGAACGTGCCGGAGTCGTTGGTGAGCATTTGGCAAAATTAGCAAAAGATCAAGGAATTGATAAAGCCGTTTTTGATAGAAGCGGATATAAATATCATGGCGTCGTCAAGGCACTTGCCGATGGCGCTCGAAACGGTGGTTTAGACTTTTAAAACGATTTATTATGCCTAAAATTAGAAGAAGACATAACATTACTCCTACTAATCTGAACCTGGAAGAAAAACTGGTTCATATTAACCGGGTTTCCAAAGTTGTAAAAGGCGGACGCCGGTTTAGTTTCAATGCTATTGTTGTAGTAGGCAATAAAGATGGTATTGTTGGTCATGGACTGGGTAAGGCTAACGAGGTTTCAGATGCCATCCAGAAAGGATTCGACAACGCCAAGAAAAACCTTATCAAGGTACCGATGACCCAAACAGGTAGTATTTACCACAGTATTGTAGGTAAAGAAGGCGCCGGCGAAGTACTATTGCGTCCGGCCTCTGAAGGTACCGGTGTAATTGCAGGCGGCCCTGTCAAAGCGCTGCTTGATATTGGAGGCATCCAGAATATTTTGACCAAGTCACTGGGATCTTCCAATCCGCACAATATGGTCAAGGCTACCTACAATGCATTGAAAAATCTAACGGATCCCGTTGAAGTTGCACAGCGAAGAGGTGTTTCTTTGGGTAAAGTTTTTGAAGGATAATAGAATAATAAGAATTATAAATTCCGGTTGACACAAAATGGATTTAAGTAATTTAAAAGCCCCAAAACCGAATCAAAAAGACCGCAAGCGTATAGGACGCGGGCAAGGTTCCGGACACGGTAGCCATACGGTTGGCCGCGGCCACAACGGGCAGAAAGCACGAAGCGGTTTTAAAGAACGATTCTGGTTTGAAGGCGGTCAGATGCCACTTCAGCGCCGTATTCCCAAATTCGGGTTCACGAATCCGTTCCGCACGGAGTATGTGCCGCTGAATGTTGATACCATTGAAGCATTTGTAGAAGATGGCCGGCTTGGCAAGACTATAACTCTGTCTGACCTGGAAGAAGCTGGGCTGATTGATAACGGTGACCTGGTTAAGCTGCTTGGGAGAGGAGAGATTTCTTCTAAGGTAGAAATTGAAGTACATGACTTCAGCGACTCAGGAAAGGAAAAAGTTGAAAAAGCCGGCGGATCAGTTACTACGGTAGAATCATAAAATTTTAGTTATTAAATCACTCAATGAGTTTAGTAGAAAACTTTCGAAATATATTTAAGATCGAGGAGCTGAAAAATCGCATCCTCTACGTGGTCGGTATTCTGATGGTTTACCGAATCGGAAGTTATGTGACGCTGCCCGGCGTTGACGCTTCACAACTGGTTCAAAGTACCGGCAACGCATCGAGCTTGCTTGGACTTTTTGACATGTTCGTAGGCGGAGCTTTTACCAGGGCCGGCGTATTTGCATTGGGTATCATGCCCTACATTACAGCTGCAATTATTATTCAGCTGATGGGCGCAGTAGTACCTTATTTTCAAAAACTTCAGCGAGAAGGTGAGGAAGGCCGTCGAAAAATTAACCGGTTAACCCGTTATGGTACGGTTGGTATAACCTTGGTTCAGTCTATTGGTTTTGCCATAAACCTGATGGCAACGTCACCCAACGCTATTGTAGTAAGTAATGTGACTTTTGTTATTACCTCCATGATTATTCTTACGGCCGGTACAACTTTTGTAATGTGGCTGGGAGAACGTATCACGGAGCGAGGGATCGGTAACGGTATATCAATCCTGATTATGATCGGTATTATTGCCGCACTGCCTACTAACCTCATTAATGAAGTGACTACCAAAAGCAACGCTATTATAGTGATTGCAGAACTCGCGGCACTGGTGTTGGTTATTGCATCTTGTGTAGTGTTAACTCAGGGAGTAAGAAAAGTTCCTGTACAGTATGCTAAGCGGGTGGTAGGACGAAAAGTTTACGGCGGTACCACGCAATACTTGCCGCTTAAGGTAAATGCTGCCGGTGTAATGCCCATTATTTTTGCTCAGTCTATTATGTTTATTCCGAGCACTGTCGGGACATTTTTCCCGAACAATGAAACCGTGCAAATGTTGACCGCATGGTCATCTGATTTCACCGGTATTACATATTCTATCATATTCTTCATTATCTGTGTGTTCTTTACATATTTCTATACGGCGATCTCCGTAAACCCGAGAGAAATGGCCGACACAATGAAACGCCAGGGTGGATTTATTCCCGGCGTACGACCAGGCAAACAGACTGTTGAATTTATCGATAATATTCTTACTAAAGTTACTTTGCCCGGAGCATTATTCCTGGGCTTTGTAGCCATATTACCGGCTTTCGCTGCACGACTGGGCGTAACACCCGGATTCGCAATGTTCTATGGCGGTACCAGCCTGTTGATTATCGTTGGTGTGGCCATTGATACCCTGCAACAAATTGAGAGTCATTTGATGATGCGTCACTACGATGGCTTTATGAAGACAGGCAAGATAAAAGGTAGACGCAGGGCCTGATGATTTTTCTGAAGAGCGAATCGGAAATTGAAAAAATGCGGGAAAGTGCGCAGCTTGTATCGCGCACGCTTGCGGAAGTAGCCAAGCATATAGAGCCGGGCGTAACGACCGCCAAGCTTGACAGGGTAGCCGAAGAGTATATTGACAAATATAACGGCCGGCCTGCTTTCAAGGGATATGGAACAAAGAAGAATCCGTTTCCGGCTACACTTTGTATTTCAATTAATGAAGAAGTGGTTCACGGTATTCCCAGTGAAAAAAGAAACTTGAATGAAGGAGATATTGTTTCCATTGACTGCGGGGTGGAAAAGGACGGATACTTCGGTGATCATGCTTACACCTTTGCAGTAGGTGATTGTGATGAAGATACCTTAAAGCTTTTGAGGACAACGCTCGAATCGCTTTACAAAGGCATTGACAAGACTGTTCACGGCAACAAGGTAGGTGATATCTCGAATGCCGTGCAGAATCATTGTGAAAGCCGCGGATACGGAGTGGTACGAGACCTGGTAGGACACGGTCTTGGGAAATCGCTTCACGAAGATCCTTCGGTACCTAATTTCGGTAAACCCGGAAGGGGAGAACGATTGCGTTCAGGTATGACGCTGGCAATTGAACCGATGATTACAATGGGAAGCTGGGAAGTACAAACACTCAATGATGGGTGGACGGTTGTAACCGCTGATAAGAGTATTGCAGCACATTACGAGCACGATGTTGTCGTGCGTGAAGGAAAGGCTGAAATTCTTAGTACTTTTGATTATATTGATGAGATAACAAAAAGTCGAATTAACGCAAAGATCGAGAATGGCTAAAGAAGAGCCAATTAAGCAAGACGGAGAAATTATTGAAGCACTGCCCAATGCACAGTTTCGGGTAGAGCTGGATAACGGGCACGAAATTCTGGCCCATGTATCCGGCAAAATGAGAATGCACTATATTAAGATTCTTCCCGGCGACCGAGTCGCTGTGGAGATGTCACCATATGACCTTTCCAAAGGTCGTATTACGTATCGTTATAAATAATTTTAATTCAAAGTTTTAACGTTATGAAGACCAAATCTTCAGTAAAGAAAAGAAGCCCAGACGATAAAATTGTACGACGAAATGGTCGTGTATATGTAATTAACAAGAAAAATCCACGCCACAAACAGCGGCAGGGATAATAAAACCGAATAGTTTCTATGGCAAGAATTGCTGGAATTGACTTACCAAAAGATAAACGTGGCGAAATAGGTCTTACCTATATTTATGGTATAGGTCGCTCAACTGCTCAGGAAATTCTTGATAGCCTGGACATCGACCGAGGTACCAAGGTAAAAGACTGGACGGATGATCAAGTAGCTGAACTTCGTAAGAAAATTGATTCGGAGTATAAGGTTGAAGGTTCTTTACGTACCGAAGTAAACCAGAATATCCGTCGCCTTATTGAGATCGGTTCCTATCGAGGAACCCGACACAGAAAAGGACTGCCGGTACGGGGCCAACGTACCCAGACAAACGCCAGAACCCGTAAAGGGAAAAGGCGTACGGTTGCCGGCAAGAAAAAAGTCACGAAGTAATCACTAACACGAGTAGATAAATGGCAAAGAAACAGAGAAAACCTGCAGCAGGAAAACGCAAAAAAAGGAAACAGATTTCTGATCCCAATGGAATGGCCTTTATCAAGGCTACTTTCAACAATGTATTGGTAACTATTACCGATGCTGACGGGAATGCTTTATCCTGGTCATCAGCCGGGAAAGAAGGGTTCAAAGGTTCCAGAAAGAATACTCCTTATGCGGCACAACTGAGTTCCGAAACCGCTGCTACCGCAGCTTATGAAATGGGACTTCGCCGTGTAGAGGTATTTGTTAAAGGGCCCGGATCAGGAAGAGAAGCAGCAATACGTGCTTTATCCTCCAGCGGACTTGAGGTTACATCAATCAAAGATCGTACACCTATTCCGCACAATGGCTGCAGACCACCTAAAAGACGAAGAGTATAAAAGTAGAAAATAAGTTATGGCAAGATATAGAGGTCCCAAACAAAAGAAAGCAAGACGTTTTAGAGAACCGATCTTTGGTCCAAGTAAGGCGTTAGAAAGAAAGCCTTATGGTCCCGGCCAGCATGGCCGTTCCAGGTATTCCCGTAAGTCGGAATATGCTATTCAGCTTGAAGAAAAGCAGAAGGCCAAGTACACCTACGGTTTGCTTGAAAAGCAATTCGCAAACCTTTTCGAGAAGGCAAACGCAAAAGACGGTGTAACCGGTGAAATTCTTCTGCAGTATTTGGAAAGCCGTCTTGACAATACCGTTTTCCGTTTGGGCATTGCCAGAACGAGACGTCAGGCCAGGCAGCTGGTCAGCCACAAGCATATTGTGGTAAACGGTGAGTTAGTGAATATTCCTTCATACCATCTCAAGCCCGGTGACGTTGTCTCTGTTCGTCCGAAGTCAAAGAATCTTGAAGTTATTGAAGATTCGCTTCAGCATGCACCGACCAGTAAGTACAAGTGGCTCGAGATCGACAAGAAGTCCAAGTCAGGCAAGTTTCTGAATAACCCGACTTTAGAAGAGATACCTGAGAACATCAATGTTCAGCTTATTGTAGAGCTGTACTCCAAGTAATTTTAAACATTTTTAGCATACGCTATTATTATGAGCAACTACAGTATACAAATGCCGGAGAGCCTAGAGGTTGAAGAATCCAAAGAGACTTTTGGGACTTTTGTTTTACAACCTTTAGAAAGGGGTTTCGGTGTTACCATAGGAAACTCTTTCCGCAGAATTCTTCTTTCATCCCTACCCGGAATTGCTATCAATGCCGTAAAGATTAACGGTGTTGAACATGAGTATTCCAGCATCCAGGGAGTTAAGGAGGATGTTTATGAAATCATTCTAAACCTGAAGGAAGTTCGATTCAGCCAGGTAGAGCAAAGCAGCGGTATTATCCACATTACCAAAAAAGGTGAAGGAAAACTGACCGCTACTGACATCGCTGATGCAACGGCAGATTATGAAGTACTTAACAAAGATCTGACTATTGCCACTATGTCGGAAGATGCGGAGCTGGAAATTGAACTTCGTGTCGGACGCGGAAGAGGCTATGTGCCTGCCGAAGAGCAGAATTTTGATTCGGAAGAGGATGTGAATCTCATTCCGATAGATGCCATTTATACTCCGATCAAGCAGGTTAAGTTCAATGTTGACAATGTTCGTGTCGGCCAGCGTACTGACTATGAGAAGCTGACTATGGACATCACCACCGACGGTTCCGTCAATGCAAAAGAGGCACTGACCATTGCCGGTAAAATTCTTAAGGAGCATATTGAGAAGTTCATCACCGAAAAAATTGATGAGCCCTTCACTCAGGAAGAAGAGGAGGTTGATGCTGAGAAACAGCGTATTGCAAACCTGCTTAAAACCAGCATTGAAGATCTGAATCTCAGTGTTCGTGCCTATAACTGCCTTAAGTCGGCCAATATTAACACCATTGGCGAGCTTGTGTC
>DATFJD010000264.1:0-2182 GCA_035269475.1 Halalkalibaculum sp. | reverse complement strand
AAATTTGTTAATGCCTCCCTCAACGGCTCTCCTTACCTTTATCAGGGAAGAATACTGGGCGGGGCTGCCGACGGGTACCTGTATGCCATCGGCAGGAACAGGCTTTTTGCAGATTCGTTGAATATTTACTCCGGCACCTCCCAGGAATCGGGTATTGAAGCGGTATATGTCTCAAACAGTGCCCTGACCGGAACCCCTGCTGTGCAGAATCTAAGAGTAAGGTCGGACGAAGAATCAGAAACTTATTCCGGCGATATGATTTTAACGTTGAGTGCCAATGGCTCGGTATTCCTGCTGGATAAGAACGGCCAGCTTCGTTTCACAAAAAGTATGGGACAACCCAGCGCACAGGGTTTTTCGCCTTTCATCACGGATATCAATAATGACAACAGCAGGGATCTTATTACACTGGCAAGTTTCGGGCGCCTTTATGCCTGGAATATGCTGGGGGGAGAGCGTATTCAGCCACTGCCGACGACGGGGATGGACTATCCTATAGTTGAAAATATTGATGGGGATCGCTACGTGGAGCTTATCGCCCAGACCCGCGAAGGCCTCCGCTGCTGGACGATTTACGGAAATTCGGAGTAAAAAAGTTATACCACAAAGGAGCACGAAGAGTACAAAGATTCACAAAGGTTTCTCTGTGTAACTTGTTCTCTTTGTGTTACTCTGTGAAACAGTAAAAAGCTACAAAATGTCTGCCAGGGCTTCTTTTAGGTGCGGGAATTTAAATTCAAAACCGGCCTGTTGAAGTTTCTTCGGCTGAACTCTCAAACTATCAAGAATCGGATCTGCAGCTTCCCCTAAAACCAGGTTCAAGGCAAATTCAGGAACCCTGAAAAAGCTCGGGCGGTTTAGGACATCCCCCAGCTTATCAGCGAATTCATTCATAGTAACCGGATTGGGAGCATTAAGGTTATAAGGCCCATTAAAGCCCTCATTTTCCAAAGGATAGATCAAACCCCGGCATAGATCGTACATGTGAATCCAGGGAAAGTACTGATCACCGCTGCCTACCGGCCCCCCAACTCCCAGCTTGAAAGGGGTAAGCATCTGTTGCATGGCTCCACCCCCCGTTTCGAGCACAATTCCGATTCGGGGAGTTGACAGCCTGACACCAAACTCCTCAACTTCTTTTGCCGCGGCCTCCCATTCCTTGCAAACTTTGCTCAAAAAGCCGTTACCGGCCGGCTCACTCTCTGTGAGGATATCATCTCCCCTATCGCCATAGTACCCAACCGCGGAGGCTGAGATCATTACTTTAGGCGGGTTTTCAGATTCTCCGGCAGCCTGCACCAGTTTCCGGGTTGACTTGATACGGCTGTCGAGAATTTTTCGCTTAACTTCCTCAGTCCATCGCTGGCCGAAGATTGAGGCCCCTGCCAGGTTAATCACGGCATCCGTTTCCTCCATCGCTGCTGCCAAATCATCATCCCAGGAAATAAACTGCTGGTTCTTGGCTTTTTCGTCATCATACTCTTTAGGCGAGCGAGTGATGATAGTAAGATAATGGCCCTTTTGCAGCAGCATATCACGAAGCTCGCTGCCAATAAAACCTGTGCCGCCGGTTATCAGAATATTCATTTTCAATTTGCTTATTATGTTATTCGGTCTAATTTCACCTTTAACTCTTAAAATGGATTGTACTTCAAAATCATTCTTTATATAAGGCAGAAAAAGCAGAGTTCCATCTACACCAATTGATCTGTGTCATCTGTTTTCAACATCACTCTGAATCTGTTATCTGAATCGTTCATGTCGCCTAAAATGCAAAAAAATATACTTTTAACCATTCGAATACTTCTGGGACTGATTTTTCTGGCTTCAGGAGTTGGAAAGTTAATAGACAGCAGCGACGCTCGTTACCTGGTTGAACTTCTGGCTTCGGAATTTTACTGGCTCATAGAATATGCCGATCCGATCGTTATAGGCACTTCCTTGCTTGAACTCGTCTTAGCAATCCTGCTGTTATGGGGAAGAAAACTCAAAATTTCTTTATGGGCATCGCTGGGTCTTGTTTCGACCTTTACAATTGTTCTGGGCCATTTTTATTTACAGGGCATGAGCATAGAGAGCTGCGGCTGTTTTGGGGCTTTGGGCATAGGAGGAGGATTGGAGGCAACGCTGATTAGAAATGGAATCCTGCTGCTTTTAATCATTGGGGCTTTCTTACTGATGA
>DATFJD010000263.1:0-2983 GCA_035269475.1 Halalkalibaculum sp. | reverse complement strand
AGCTGCAGTGAATCCGGCTCCACCGCTTCGGTGGTAGTAACCGGTGACTGTGACTCGGATGAAGATTCCGTGCCTTCCGGCCCCTGTATGAAGAAATAGTAAATGCCCAGCACGCTGATTATTGCAATAAAGATAATAGCTACGCCGACCCAGATGCGCGAGCGTGATTTGAGTGGGGTAAACCTTCTGCCCATATCTACCCAATCGACAGAGTGCACGGAGGGCGTTTCGGTAACTTTATCCGGGACGTCGGGCCTGTGGCCGGTGCCTTCGGGTGCCGGCTCTTTTTTAAATTCGTCGGCTTCCGTTTCTTCCGGTGCAGGTTCCTCTTTTTCTTCAGCTTGCGGCGCGGACGGTTTTCCTGGTTTGCCGGTAAATTTTGGAATGGTGCCGGTTTCGGAATCATCACGAAGAATGCCGGTGTAAGAACCCCTTTCAACCTGGTCTAATGCCCTGATGGTTCGCTCTTCATCAATCTCCAGTTTTTTAGCATAACTGCGAACGTAGCTTCGGATATATGTGGAATTTTGGCCAAGATTCTCAAAAATAGAGTCGTCCTCTATGGATTCGATTATATGAAGCGGGATTTTAGTGGCCTGGTGAATATCCTCGACCGTCAAATCAAGCTTTTTGCGGATGGCAGCCAGATCTTGTCCAAGTGAAGGCATAAAAGCAAATGTGATTGGTTATGTGATAATCAAGATAGTAATTGAAAGATAATAAAAATGTATTTGCTCTACTGCTTGTCAAATGAGTATTACAATGGTGCTAATCTAATCAAATATCATTGAGGTGAAAAATTTTTTGTGATTGCCGCTGTAAGGAATCGTCCTGTTGTCGGTCATACCGTTAAAGTCTCAACTTGTATGATTAAACAACTTTTCAATAGAACAGCCCTTTTTGTTTCAGGCTTATCTTCGGTGGCTTTCCCAAGAGTATGCCTTTGCTGCGGACTGGAGACCACCGAAGGGGAGCGGCAGATCTGTTCATTCTGCAAGGAGGACCGTTTTGAAGCGGGAAATCCGGATTTTAAACGCTGCAGCAGCGGTGTTATCCTGCCCGATTCAGTGACCATTCAGCATGCTCTATGGCAGTTTGACAAAGGGGGTTTGCTTCAGGACCTCATGCATTACCTGAAATATGAGCGGTTGACGGGCATAGGCATTGAGCTGGGTACAAGCCTCGGAGAAAGCATGATGCGGCACCCCGGTATTGTTGGTTATTTATCTGCAATGAGGGAGGTATTACTGCTTCCAGTCCCCCTGCATTACCTGAAATTCAGAAAACGAGGCTTTAATCAGGCCTATTTTATTGCCAGGGGAGCTCAGGAGGTGATGGATTCTCCTATTTGTGATGTCAAAGATGTGGTCAGAACGAAAAATACCCGCAGTCAGACCGGTTTCAGCCTGAGGAAGCGGGTTGCCAACATTAAAGGGGCATTCCGGGTACGCCGCCCGGAAACTGTTGCAGGTAAAACCGTGATTATAATAGATGATGTTTTTACGACCGGATCCACAAGCTTCGAACTTGCCGCGGTACTAAAACAAGCCGGGTGCCGGGATATTCTCATTGCGACCGTGGCTCAGGCTTGAGTTTAGAGTTTAGAGTTTGGAGGTTGGAGGTTAGATGTTGGAACAACCTGAACCTGAATCCCGCATCTTGCATCTTGCATCCTGAATCCTGCAACCTCTTTTCATTTTTTCCCAAAAGAAAGATATTTTAGGCTTTATGGTAAGACACGAAGCCAGAGGAACAGATCAGCTTTTTATGGAAACCAAGATGGGAATCGTTACCCGTACGGGAGAGTGGTTTCACATAACATCAGATCTTATCGACCGGTATGTGCCCGGATTACTGGATAAGGTATCAATGCATGTTTTGATAAAAGATGCCAGGGCATGGGTGCGCAGTTCAGACAGCCTGTCACTCACCCTGTTGCTTGGGATGCTTCTCTACCTTAATCCCTGGGTGGCCGCGACCGCAACCCTAGCTTTCCACTGGTTTTGGTACAACTACAAAAGTGCTCTGGCAAACTGCTGGCTGGGTACGGTATTCTCCTTCATGAATACCGACGGCTACCAGATGGTAGTGGCCCTGATTGTTCTTAGCCTGTTGGGTGTCTGGGCAGAGTACCTGGCGCTGGCCATTGGTATAGCTTTCTTTTTTATACTCCGTCTTAGCCTGCTCAACAAGCTTTGGGACAGGCTGACCTCAACCAAGGCTCTGGCACTGAACGATAGGATGCTAAAAATGTTAATCGTGAAATACGCGATGAAAGAGAATCTTGCGCCTCGTGAGGTACAGAGCATGGAAAGAGACCTTACTGATGCCGCATTAAAAATCAAAAACAAACGGAAGTAAGTTGAGCGTAACGGATATTTACATTGCACGGCATGGAGAAACAAAATATAACAGCGAAGGCAAAATGCAGGGCAGGGGTATTGATATTCCCCTGAATGAGACGGGACGCCTGCAGGCCCGGGCTATTTCCGAGGTATTGAAAGACGTATCAATCGACCACATATTTAGCAGCAGTCTGATGCGTTCCATGGAAACAGCCGAGATCATAGCCTGGACGCTCCGCATGAAATACCACTCCTATCCGGAATTCGACGAAATGAATTTTGGAAAATTTGAAGGAAGGGTATCCAAAGAAATTGAAAAGGAGCTGGAGGAGGTGCACCGGACCTGGAAGAACGGGAATACCGACTATGCCATTGATGGCGGTGGGGAAAGTCCCGGCATGGTGCTTGAGCGGGTCATGACGCGTACAAATGATATACTGAACAGGCACGCCGGATCTACAATTTTGATTATATTACATGGCCGCCTGATTCGCATCCTGCTCTCAAACTGGCTGGGCTACCCGCTCTCTGAGATGCACCGGATTGAACACAGCAATGGCGCTTTATACTACCTGAAGAAGAATGAAAATAGTTTTAACGAGGTTTACTTGCATAAGACCGATCATCTGGAAGAAATA
>DATFJD010000262.1:0-4481 GCA_035269475.1 Halalkalibaculum sp. | reverse complement strand
CACACCTCCAATCGTCAATAGTGTTACCTTTGCCTACAAAGATCTTGATGAATGGTACGATGTGGCCACAGGCAAAAGAGAGGGACATATTTATAGCCGCAACACCAATCCTACGGTCGGGGTTTTAGAAGAGAAAATCCGCGTACTGGAGAATGCCGAAGCAGCAACCGCATTTGCCACAGGTATGGCCGCTATTAGTAATACCCTTTTCACCTTATTATCACCCGGAGACAGGGTTGTTTCCATTAAAGATTCATACGGCGGGACCAGTAAAATATTTATGGATTTTCTGCCTCGCTTTAATGTAAATGTACAGCTTTGCGAAACTACCGACCATGAGGAGCTGGAACGCGAAATTAGTAAAGGCTGCAAGGTTTTATATTTAGAAACTCCCACCAATCCTACGCTCAAGGTTCTCGATTTAAAACGACTGATTAAATCAGCCAAAGAAGCAGGCGCCACGGTTGTGGTTGATAACACCTTTGCGACTCCCATCAATCAGAATCCTATACCATTGGGGGCTGATCTTGTAGTGCATAGTGCAACAAAATTCCTTGGCGGCCATTCTGATGCTATGGGCGGACTTGTATGTGGCAAAAAGACGCTAATCGAAAGCATATTCCATTTTAGAGAAATAAACGGGGCCAGCCTGCAGCCTATGGCAGCTTATTTATTAGCCAGAGGCATGAAGACCCTTGAACTACGGGTCCAACGGCAAAATGAAAGTGCCCTGGAAATAGCTGAATTTCTTCAAGATCATCCTAAAGTAAATGAGGTTTTTTATCCGGGTCTGCCGAGCCACCCCGGCCATGAGTTTGCCAAAGAACAAATGTCGGGATTCGGAGGCGTCCTAAGTTTTTCACTACCGGGCGGATTTGAAAAGGTAAAGCAATTCCTGCCAAAGCTTAACATTGTTCACCTGGCTGCCAGTTTGGGATCTGTAAGTACCCTGGCCGGAACACCGCGAACTACCAGTCATGTCGAGGCCTCAGAAGAGGAACGCAAACTGCTAGGGATCCCGGAAGGACTTATTCGATATTCTGTAGGTATTGAAAATGTGGAAGATTTAATCGACGATCTGGAAACGGCTTTATCCTCACTCTAGTGTTAATTCAATGATCAACTTTCAGGTCAATGTTTAAGGATATAACAGGTATATGGTATAAGGGAATAAGTATGTATATGGGAATAGGGGTATACAGAAATAATGGGTCTGCGCCAAAAATTACATACTTCGAATTACAATTAACAAACAAGTTATAATATCTAAGCTCCAACGTTTAAAACATTGAAAGTTGTAACTTAACTATAGTTTGTCATTTACAATTTGAGCATTGCTTTTTAAAACTCAATAACTCAGTAAATCAATCCCAAGTCCCTCAAAACTACTTCTACACTCCACTGTACCCGTCATTTTATAGTTGCCATAGCACTAGCAAATAATATTTGAGAAAATTTTATATTTAAAAATTCTGGAATTCCGATGATTGATGAACAATTCTTAGTTGATACCCTTAGCGAACTGGTGCAAATCAACTCGGTAAATCCTGATCTCGATCCCGATGGCGCGGGTGAAGAAGAACTCGGAATGTATATCACTCACCTGTTGGAATCCCTTGAAATTGAATCAACGGTTACCCGGCTGGGACCCAATAGGATGAATGTAATAGGCAGATTAAAGGGAAAGGGAACGGGCAAGTCTCTTATGCTTAATGCCCATATGGATACCGTAGGTGTTAAAGGCATGAAAAACCCTTTCTCTGCTGCTGTCGAAAACGGTATGTTGTACGGACGCGGATCTTATGATATGAAAGGCAGTATTGCAGCCATCCTCGCTACAGCTAAATCAATAAAAGAACATAACCTTGATTTAGCAGGTGATGTGGTATTGGCCTTTGTAGCCGATGAAGAGTTTGAAAGCAGAGGCACGCAGCAGTTGATAAAAGATTATAAAACCGATGCCGCAATCGTCACCGAACCTACAGACCTGAACGTATGCCTGGCACACAGGGGATTTGGCGTATTTGAAATCACCACAAATGGAAGGACCGCCCATGGGGGAAATCACAGAGAGGGTATTGATGCAAACTCCAAAATGGGATTGTTACTTGCAGAATTAGAGAAACTCGCAAAAAAACTGGCCCGGGAAACAGAACACCCCTTGCTGGATAGGGCCTCTTTACATGTGCCTCTTATCCGGGGCGGGCAAAGCCTGTTTATCTATTCAGAAGAGTGTACCATTAACGTAGAACGCAGAACATTGCCCGCCGAAACGGAGGCCGAGGTATTAAATGAACTGGAGGACATTATAAAGACTATTTCCAACCGGGATAAGCATTTCAAGGCAACTGTTAAACCTATTATCTGGCGGGATCCCTATGAAATATCTGACCGGGCCCCGATTGTTAACATCCTTCGACAATGTGCTACAGAAGTACTCGGTTACCGGCCCTCTGATATTGGCCATTCCTGGTGGGAAGATTCCGGACTTATAGCAAAAGCCGGAACAGAAACTGTAATTATGGGACCCAAAGGAGGCGGGATCCATGAAAAAACAGAATGGGTAGATCTTCAGTCCCTAACCGATCTGTCAAATATACTGCTGCAAACCGCGGTTGCTTACTGTTCTGATCATTAAAATAACTCTCCATGTTATTTTAAAGCAATAGGGTTTCTATTTATTGCCTATTAACTTCCTTAAAATCTTTACTGAAGCTTTACACCCCAGTATTTCAGCTTCTTCCAGCGGTGTTGCCATATCATCAATACCCGTACGCAGTGTATGATCTGCACCTTTTTCAAACAGATACTCAATCAGCTTAACATCGTCATTAGCTGCTGCCCAGTGAAGAGGGGTCCAGTCATTAATCCCTCGCTGGTTGATGTCCCCGCCATACTTTAACAACAAGTCGATAATATCTTTCCTGTCTTCTCTTTCTGAAGAGAGTGCCGCAATGACAGAAGGAAAACCGGCATGGTCTTCATAATTGGGTTCTGCACCGGCCTCTAACATTTTTCTTATAAAGCTTAAAGAGCTGTGGTAGATAGCATACTCCAACAAATGACCGAAATCTTCTAAATGGCAATTGGGAAAGTCCTGACTGCTTCCAAGTAAATTCCTGAGTTGCTCAAAATCATTCTCTTTAAAAGCGTTATGTATTCTGAGATTCAAATCCATTGATAAGAATACCCGGCCGGCTATAGTTGTTTCTTTGAAAAGGTACGAATCTTGTATGATATATTGCCGGCTAATACAACTATCAAACTCCCTACAACGGTATATAGCGGCCATGCTATTGCAAGTCCCTCACCCGGAAGCAAGTTCTGAACAGGACCTTTTACCATGAACAAAAGGGAGATCAATCCGGCGAAGAAAGCTATCATCGCATCCTTTTTATCAGGCTTCCCGAACCAGCGGCCCAGAACAAAGGCGCCCAGCAGTCCGCCATAGGTATAGGAAGCAATTCCGAGCCCGAGCTCTACCACCGCAGGACGCTCGCCCTCCTGAAGCTGCAAAAAGGCAAAGAAAAAGGCGGACCCTGTCAGAATAAAAGCCCATACCATGGTAATGATTCGTGATATTCTTAGGTCCTCCTCTTCGGTATTCTTCTTTCCGAAATAGGGCTTGTAAAGATCCAAAGTGGTTGCCGAGGCCAGCGAATTGAGGGAGGAGCTGAGGCTGCTCATGGCGGCTGCAAATAGCGAAGCTACAATCAGTCCCGACAAACCAACAGGCAACTGCTCGACTATAAACTTGGCGAATATCTCATCGGTCGTTGCCAGTCCCAGCTCAACCGGTTCTTGCGCGTTATAGAAACCGTATAATAACAACCCGATGCCCAGGAAAAGGGCAAATTGCAGGGCTACCACAAAACCGCTCCACACCAGTGCTTTCTGGCTGTTTTTTAAATCACGGGTAGTCAGCAAGCGCTGTACGATAAGCTGGTCGGTACCATGCGATGCTACGGAAAAGATCGCACCACCGATCAGGGCGGTAAAGAAGGTATAGGGCTGGGCAATGAATTCTTTGAAGTTCATATCAAAACCAAAATCAATGATATAAAGCTTCCCGGTTTCCCGAGCCATATCAATGGCACCGGCGAAACCCTCAGGCAGATCCGCTATCATGATGGCAGCAGCTACGAGGGCACCACCGATGTACACGCCCATCTGCATGACATCCATCCATACGACGGCCTTAATGCCGCCAATCAAGGTATAAATCAGTGTTATTACAGAAATAGCCGTAATGGAAAGTAAATAGATATCGAGGTCGCTCCAGCCGGTGAAGGCACCGCCCAGCCTTAAAATAATGGCCAGGGGTATGGCTGTAGCAAAAAGACGGACCCCGTCAGCCAGCAGCCGGGTAATCATAAAAGTGCTGCTGGTGGCATTACGCATGGAAGCGCCGAATCGCTGCTCCAGGAATTGATAGGCGGTTGACAGGTTTCCCTCGTAATATTTAGGGAGGAAAAATAGAC
>DATFJD010000261.1:0-6583 GCA_035269475.1 Halalkalibaculum sp. | reverse complement strand
CCGATTACCCAAAGGTTCGGTACAAAGGTCAGGTCGAAGTAGAAATAGCCAAGCAGCCAGGTCGAAGCAACTGATAATATCAGTCCGGTAAATGCTGATAGAATGCCAAGGAACAGGTATTCAATGGAAATTATTTTGATGATCTGGCTTTTGCTAGCACCGAGTGTTCTAAGCAAGACACTCTCTTTGACCCGCTGGAACCGGCTTGTTGCCACCGAGCTCGCCAGTACAATGAGGCCGGTAATGATACTGAACAAGGCCATAAACTGTATGGCAAAGGATATTTTATCAATAAATTGATTGATGGTTTCCAGGATCAGGCTGACGTCAATGGCCGACACGTTAGGGTACTCCTGAACCACTGCCTGCTGAACCCTGGCTGAGGCTTCCCGATCAGGCACCCTGGTAACCGTGACAAAAAACTGCGGCGCACTTTCAAGTACCCCGGTAGGGAAGAGCATGAAGAAATTGGGCTGTACCCTTTGAAAATCGACCTCCCTCATACTGCTCACATAGGTCTCAATGGGCACTCCCTGTACGTCGAAGGTCAGCGTATCACCGATATCAACGGCAAGATCTTCGGCAATTTCTTTGGCCGGTGATACCGGCACCGGGCCTTCTGAGGGATCGGCCCGGCCGATGAATTCACCTTTGGTAAGGGTTTCGGAATCGATGATCGAGTCGCGGTAGGTTGACCGGTAATCCCTGCGCAAGGCCCAGCCGCGCACATTTTGTGTAGTGTCTTTTGATATAGAGTCAACGCTGATGCCATTGATAGACTGCAGGTTCATGGTAACCACAGGCACGTTTTGAAGGATAGGGGCCTCATTCTCCCTGAGTATACGGTTTACTCCCTCATTTTGGTCAGACTGAATGTCAAACATTATGAGGTTGGGCGCATCATCCCGGGTGGCAAAGTTAAGCTGCTCCATGAGCATATCCTGGCTGAAGTAGAGCGTGCTCACCAGCAGCATGCCCAGCCCGAGCGAAAGCATCAGGGTAGATGTCTGGTTATTCGGCCGGTATAAATTGGCCAATCCCTGGCGCCAGACGTAGGTCCAGTGCGAGGGGAAAAATTTCTGAATGAGTACAATCAACGTTTGTGCCACCAGTAACAGCAAGCCGAAAGCTACCGCCATACCCACCGTAAACAGCAGGCCTGCCTGCCAGTCTTCGGTCAGCAGAGTAGCATAGCCGGCAACGGTTACCGCGATTAGGAAGTAGATAAGCCCTTTTGTTTTCCTGCTCAGCAGCTTTGTAAGAGCCTCCTCCATGGTACGCAGGGTGTACAACGGGGAAGCCTTTCTAAGGGCCAGCAGAGGCATCAGGGCGAAGACCAGTGCTACGCCTGTACCGGTAAAGAGGCCAAGGCCGATGGCCATCCAGGAGATCGTAAGCTCGACACTGACCGGGAGGAATTCACTGAAGAGGCCCGGAAGCATATATTGAACCCCCA
This sequence comes from Halalkalibaculum sp., assembly GCA_035269475.1. Taxonomy (GTDB): domain Bacteria; phylum Bacteroidota; class Rhodothermia; order Balneolales; family Balneolaceae; genus Halalkalibaculum. The sequence goes on along the minus strand of DATFJD010000261.1, from coordinate 5,127 downwards.
CTCCCATAATGGTGCCCACCAAGGCACCCCCAAAGCCGAGTACCATAGCCTGTATTAAAAAGATACTCATGGTTTGTCCGGACGAGGCCCCGAAACAGCGCAGAATCGCCGCCGTGTTAATCTTTTGTTTGATGTAGACATGTATAGCGCTTGCAACGCCGATACCGCCCAGCAGCAGGGCTATGAAGCCCACCAGGTTCAGAAATTTGCCGAGGTTCCCAACCGCTTCACCGATTTCTTCCCTGCGTTCCGCCACGGTTTCGGTGTCGAGATCAATAGCCAGCTGATCCTGCAGGGAATCTACCCGGGATTCGATTGCCTCCATGTCGCGCTCTTCGGCAAACCTGAAATAGCGTTTGTATTCAATGCGGCTGCCGCGCTGAACCAGGTTTGTAGCTTCCAGCTTGTCATAGGGAATAAAGATCCGTGGCCCCACCATGGAAGCGGCAGCGGCCTCGCCGGGCACCTTGGTTACGGCACCTGCTATGGCAAAAGTCTCGGTACCTACTTTTATGGAATCACCCGGCTGAATGCCAAACTGTGTCATCAGGGTATTGTCAACCAGAGCCTTGTCGCTGCTTTTGAAGGTTTCTGCAGCACTTGCGGGTTCCGTTACCAGCTCGCCGTAAAATGGGAACCCACCTTTTAGAGCCCGGATATTGGATAGCCGGGTATTGCCGGTTTTAGGAAACAGGATCATGGATGGGAATTCAACCATGTAGGCCTGTTCGCCACCCAGTGAATCAAAGTAGGCTTCTACCTCTTCAGGGAAAGGCTGATTTTCAACTTCAACCTCAAGGTCGGCACCAAGCAGTTCTTTTGACTGATTGTTGATGGTGTTGTTCAGGCTGTCTCGGAAGGAGGTAATCGCAACCTGGGCCGCAACCCCGATGATGATGGCAGATACGTAAATAAAAAGACGCTTCTTGTTGGAGCGGGCATCCCGCCAGGCCATTTTCCACGTCCATGTTGACCAAAATGATGACATATAAGCTGTTTATAAAATTTTTTGTATTAGGAAGCCGGGGAACACCGGGTTATCAGGTTGGTGACGCAATACCTTGCTGCTATCCTCAATCAGGCCTTACCGCAGTTCGTCTACCTGTTCGAGGGATGACTTCTCTTTAACCCATTCATCCTTAAAGATTTTTCCATTTTTCAGCCGGATAATTCGCTGGCATTTGTTCGCCAGCTCCAGGTCGTGCGTTACAAGGATGAGTGTGGTTCCGTTGGCCCGGTTCAGATCAAAAATCAAATCCTCTATGGTAGAACCCGTTTCAGCATCCAGGTTTCCGGTAGGTTCATCCGCAAATAGAATTTTCGGTTTGTTGATGAATGCCCGCGCAATAGCTACGCGCTGCTGTTCACCGCCGGATAGCTGGGTAGGGTAGTGGTGGAGCCGGTCACCCAGGCCTACATCATTTAAAAGTTCTGTAGCATATTCCTCAACATCATCCGTTGCTTCCCCGCGCAGTTCCAGCGGCACCATTACGTTTTCAATGGCGGTAAGGGTGGGTACCAGTTGAAAGGTCTGAAATACGAAACCTACATACTCGTTTCTAACTGCGGCCCGTTCATCCTCGGTAAGGTTACCGATATTGATGCCGCTGAGCTGAACCTGCCCGTGAGTGGGGCGGTCTAAACCGGCACAGAGCCCCAGCAAGGTTGTCTTTCCGCTGCCTGAGGGACCGACGATAGAACAGATGGTTCCTTCTTCGACGGAAAAATCAACATGGTCAAGAACGGTAAGCATTTTTTCACCGCTTCTGAACTGTTGTGTAAGATTCGTAACTTCTAAAATTGATTTGGCTTGCATGAACTGATTTTAAGTTGAAACTTGATCGGTTTAACATTTAAGAGTATACGAATCATTCCTTTTACTATTGCGTTATGCGCATGATACCAGATACAACAATTACAGACTGTTAAAATACGTTAGGAAATTGATGAAAAAAATTACCTCAATAATATTTTGGGTCCTTCTCTTTAGCGGGATCGCATTAGGACAAAACGAATCGAAAAAAATCCTGTTCTTTGGCGACAGCATTACGGCCGGCTATGGCCTGGATGAAGAGCAGGCTTTTCCTGCCTTAATACAGGAAAGGATTGATTCTCTGGGCTGGAATTTTAATGCGGTGAACGCGGGTTTGAGCGGGGAGACCTCGGCCGGCGGACTGCGCCGGGTTGACTGGATGCTGAGGCAGGATTTCAGCATTTTTGTTTTGGAACTGGGTGGAAACGACGGCTTGCGCGGAATCGATCTGGAGTCAACCAAGAAGAACCTTGAAGAAATTATTGAGAAAGTCAGAAATAAAAAGCCTGAGGCCAAAATAATTCTTACAGGAATGCAGGTGCCGCCGAATCTGGGGCCCGATTACACCAGCCAGTTTCAAGAAATGTATCCTGAAATTGCCGAGGAAAAGAGTGTTACCCTAATCCCGTTTTTACTGGAAGAAGTTGGAGGCAACCCGGAATTGAACCAGGCTGACGGTATCCATCCCACCGCGAAGGGCCATAAAATTATTGCTGAAACAGTCTGGGAGACCCTCAAACCCATTCTGCAGGATATGCGTGCCTGATGTTTAAGTGATGGTATCGGTGACAATGCAGCAGGCATTTTGGCTTATCTTTTTTGGCATAAATTACTTACCCTAAGGCTATGAGCATGGTATGCATGAATTATAATGCCTTGCGGAAACTGAAGTTAATGGTAATCTAAGCAGTCTCATGACCACTCTTATGAACACTTTCAAAACCCTGACTTGCCTGTTTTGCCTTATATTTACGGTGACATTTACTGCGGGCGCCCAGGAACTGGATTATGAACCTAAAATACTCTTGGTGACGGCCCATCCCGATGATGATGCGCTGTTCTCGGGTACGGTTTTTAAGACGAGCTATCTCCTTGATGGAGATGTTGACCTGGCGGTATTGACCAATGGGGAGGGAGGCTATACCTACTCGACTATCGGTAATTTTATTTATGGCAAGCAGCTCGATAAAGAGGAAGTGGGGCGTGAGTATTTGCCGGGCATTCGAAAAAAAGAGGTTATGGCCGGCGGAGAGATAGTCGGGCTCAGGAATTATTTCTTTTTTGACCAGGTGGATAAGGAGTATTCGTTGGAGGTAACTAAACCTTTGGAAACCTGGGATACCGAATGGGTCAGCGAGAGGCTGTTGAATATTCTCAAACAGCAGCAATATGATTTTGTTTTTACCATGATGCCATCCGAAGACACGCATGCTCACCATAAAGCTTCTGCACTTCTTGCCCTTCGCGCGGTTGAAAAACTGAAGCCTGAAGAACGCCCGGTTGTTCTCTCTACAACGATATTGAGGAATGAATCAGATTCCACCTCCTATGCCATGCTCGAGGGATATCCGGTGACTGAGATTAACCGGGATGTACCGCCATTTCAGTTTGACCGTACCGAAACATTCGGCCACAATGATCGCCTGGATTACAATATCATCGCCAATTGGGTGATTGCCGAGCATAAATCGCAGGGAACCATGCAGCAGTTTATGGATGTGGGCAAGTTTGAGCAGTATTGGTATTATGCGTTGAATGATGAAGAGGGAGTAGCTAAAACCCGCGAGTTTTTTGAAGCGGTCAGGGCGGCTTCTATGTATTCCAATCCGAATAATTTAGAGGAAGGGCAATAGGGCAGCTGTTTAACCGGGCCTCATTTTCAACCGTCTCAGCGGGACTCGGGTGATGTCTTTTACCACCCACCGATGAATCGGTGGGCTGAATTCGGTCTATCGGATAAATCTTGATTAGCTCTTAATATTCCCAACAAGTACCGATCTGCAGGATCTGCGTAATCCGTGTTCCAGCAAATGCAGGGCGATAAAACATTATGCAAAACCACCAAATTTAGCTACCGATTCATCAGTGGGAATAAAGATTTAAGAAGCCAAAATCCAGCGGGACGGCTGAATAGCGTTAGCTATCTCATAATTTCAAACTTGATGGTAATATCAGCCATAACCCTCACCACCTGGTCGTATTTCATCAGCCGGTTTTCAGAAGCCTGGACGGCAATCATATCATTTGAACGCGCATAAGCCGGACCGATTTGACGGTGGCTATAATCGATGGCAACAATGTTGCCCATTTTCACACCGGATTCATCGGCGATGAGGCTGGCTTTTTCTTTGGCATTGCTTATCGCTCTTCGCAGGGCCCGGTCTTTCCCTTTTTCGGCTTCTGTGGATAAAAAATTCCCGTTGAAATTGTCAAAGCCTTCTTCGATCAATGTGATCTGAATCTGCTCATACACTTCAAAGTCAGAAAGAGTCAGGCTTACATTTTGCCTGGTTTGGTATATGGCCTCTTCTTTGTTGTAAGGCCTTCCGGCGTTGGTTTTTGAAATAGCTACCGGTTCAAACCGGATGTTCTTTTCTTCGATATCATATTTTTCGAGCAGCCGAACCAGTGCCTCTTCTCGTTGCTTGTGCAGGTTATAGGCTTTTTGCGGCGTATCACCCTCGGCATTTACATTCACATTAAACTGAATGACGTCGGCCGGGAGTTCTACCGATCCTTCAGAAGAAATGGTAAGAAAGCCGGGGTCTTGGGCATTGATGGAGAACGAGATGAGCAAGAAGGAAAACAAGAGGGTAAGTGATCTCATAATATCTGCTTTTGATTATCGGGTAGTAGTACAACGATTATTTTTATGCTTGCGTATTATTGCTGTTTAAATGGTTTACTCAGCATTGAACAATCAGTTGTTTTTCGAAGATAAGGCCGGTTTGTTTAAGATACGTAATATCAATTATCCAAGGTGTTTCTCGCAGAGGTCCGCTGATGTATTCGCTGTGGATCGCAGATAGTTTCTATTAATGGAGTATTATCAGTGCAACTCTGCGCTATACTAAGCGAAAATCTGCGAGAGCTAAAAAAGACCGTGTTGCATTGATTGTTCGACCAAATTAGGTTCCGCGTTTTGAATAGCGGTTGCTGCGATCAGTTTTCTTTTGATTTCACGTTAATGGCAACGGTAATTTCCTGAGAGGTATTTTCGGGCAGCCGGATGTATTCCGGGATTACCAGCTGCGTTTGCAGGCTGGTTGAAGAGGTAATGCTGCTGAGATCAAGCGGCCGGGTAAGCAGGTTGC
>DATFJD010000260.1:0-3145 GCA_035269475.1 Halalkalibaculum sp. | reverse complement strand
TGGAGACTTCTTTTTCATCGGTGGTGCAGAGGATATGCCCGAGGGCTACACCGCGTATTTTACCGCCGATTTTGAGCCAGGGCGATACGCATTCTGGTGCCACTCCCACTCCGGGGACGGCATGGTCCAGGAGTTCACCGTCGAACCGCTATAGTGTTAAGTCAATGATCAACTTTCAGGTCAATGTTTTAATGATATAAGGGATATATAGTATAAGGGAATAGGGGTATAAAGAAATAATGTGTCCGCTCATAAATCACCGCTTAAAGAGGCTTGCAGCCTCGTATGTGGGACTATATTGTTCTCAATAAGACCATTCAACTCAATAATTCAAAACTCAGTCAGTCCCTCAATCCCTCAATCCCTCAAAACTACTTCATTTTCACATGCATTCCACTTTAGCCATCATTTTATAGTTGCCAAAGCACTAGCGCCGTTACCACTAAGTAATAGAAGTATATATCTTGATCGTTATCTGGTTTTAAATAGAATTTCACTACAAGTAGTCTTTTACGAATTTACCGGTAAAGGTACTAAGACGGAAAGCCGGGCTTATGAAGTTTGTTATGCCTTGCGGCACTTTCTTAGAGCATTTATGGACGATGAGTCCGGTAAAGCGGGAAATCAACCTTGGGGAAAAATACAAGTACCGGGGGAAGTGCCGGCAGGCACGCCAAATATTGTAACCCCGGGATTCCGCATTGCGATCCCATGGGAACATTCCGATGGAATGTCTAACCACATACCCAAAAAGTGCCGTTAGGCATAATTTACACTGTAACGCAGAGATTTATTCCGGGAACCGGAATTAGATATCCAAAAAAGTACCATTAGGTACTTGCTATAATGTAACCCCGCAATTTAGTGCGGGGGATAAAGCCCTTAAATAACAAAGAGTGCCATTCGGCACGACCGATCTCTTTTACCTCTCAACTTATATACGTTTTCCCTCTTTGGATTCCGTCATCAAAAAACCACGTATCGATCGTGCCTGACGGCACTTCCCACTAATCGGACTTGCTCTACCCGGCGATGAATCCCCGGGTTACTATATAGGTTGTGGCTACGCCACTCTACACAGTTCAGTGCAGAACACTGTGAACAAGACCAGGAGTTACCACCTGCCCCGAATCGGGCGCAAGCTTTTCGTACCCAATAAATCTTCATGAACACATGTATGCGTAAAAGGCATATATCTTTTCAGCTTCCAAAAAACCCCTAATTTGACCGAAAAGTCCAAACATCTGCTTGGATTGTCCAAGACTGTAAGGCTCCCATCCTCTACATTTTAAGCGAGAGCAGAAAGAAGTTCTGAATTAGGAGCCAAAAATTGTCCGGTTCTTCCATATAAACCACTAATCCAAACCATCATGAAAACAGCAGGCATAATCGGCGGGTCGGGCTATATCGGCAGCTATGTCACAAAAACATTCCTTGAGAATGGGTTCAGCATACGGGTATCAGCCACAGATATCAAAAAGCAGAAGAAATACAGTCATTTAAACACCTTACCCGGGGCGGAGAATCTTGAAATTTATCCGCTGGATACACGGGATATCACATCACTCAGGGCTTTTGTAGATGGATGTGATGTGGTTGTGCACGGGGGCACTCCTTTTCAGCTTGAGGTGAAGGATCCCGCAAAAGATTTATTCGAACCCACGATTAAAGGCACGGAGAACTTCCTTACTGTCATACATGAGGCATCCACCGTAGAAAAAGTAGTTATTATTGCCTCCGTTGCCTCATATAACACGGGATACCCTATGCCGGTGGCGGGCCTCTCACCCGATCATCTCTACACCGAAAGTGATGAGCCTCATCTCAATGAAGAGGGGCATCCCTATGCTCAGGCCAAATATTATGCCGACCAGGTAGTTCGGAAATTTATTGCGGACCACCCGGAATCCGATGTTGATATTGTGAGTGTCTATCCGGTTGGCGTGATGGGCCCTGCTCTTTCAAATCGTGATGATTCAACGTCTATGGGTCTGCAATATCTGTTTAAGCATAAGATCGCACCCAATCCCTTTGTGCAAATGCTGTTTGATACCGACACCGAATTTGCCATTGTTGATGTACGGGACGTGGCCGAAGGAATTTACAGGGCGGCAATGACAAACGGCCTACACGGAAAACAGTACTACCTGAGCAATGAAAGCTGGAAGGTGTCCGACATCACCAGAATGCTGAACAACGAGCCGGCCACTGAAAAACCCAGGTTCGTTTACAGCGGGAAAAAGGCCGAAGAGGAGCTGGGGATATCATACAAACCCGCACACGTCTCTTTCCGTGATTACGCTGTGGCAAGCGGGGGTTAAATCGTAACAGGTAGGCAAAAATATTTAACTCGCCTGCCATTGGAATCACGCCTGCTATACGTAGTCTTGGCGAAGTTTTGAATTAATAAGATTTCAAGATTAACTCAGATGATTTTGAGATTAATTAAAATCCGTCCCTTGAGGGACGAAATGTTGGTAGAAACAAAAAATCATTTCCACACCTACCGTGCCCTCAGGTACGGAATATACCGGTATAATCAATTAGCATATAAACATATAGCGTGCCTCAGACCTGCGCTGAAGCTTCGGTCTGCAAGACGGCACTCCGGGCTTTGGGGCACATTTCCTTTCTACCGATATGCAGTCCCTTCGTGAATAGTACAATCAGTTAAATTCTGCAATCCTTAAAATCTGCGATTCCCATGCTGAAATTCTTCTGTACTATCCGCAAAAGCTTATAACCATCGAGCGCGCCGACTGATCAAAATTTCAACCCCATAACGAGCAGGAGATCATAAAATGCATGAAAAGTCCAAAGTTTTGGGCGAATAGTACAAGACTGGGTCACAGAGAAAAGGTATAATTCAGATGTAGTGTGCGTTACGTTTCATTTTCTATCCGTTTTGTAGAACAAATAAAAATGGCAGACAACATTATAGGTGGCTCGGTTAGGGGCAGACCTCAGAAAATCAATAACATTAATGACGATAAGTAGAATCAGGCATGAAATTTTTAGTAGTAGATGATGAGCGGGATGTGGAAATGCTGTTCCGGCAAAAATTCAGAAAAGAGATTCGAAGCGGACTCATTGAACTTGAATTTGCCTTTTCAGGCAAAGAGGCTATGGAACTGCTTCAGAACTC
>DATFJD010000259.1:0-10581 GCA_035269475.1 Halalkalibaculum sp. | reverse complement strand
TCAATCGTCCGCTTCGACCTGTTGATGATGAAATTTCAGCGGTATCATCCCAGGTTAAATCACTTTATAGGAATCAAATCAACAAACTTGCATATGCAATTAAAGAGATTGTGCAAGGTATGAAGGAGATTGACCGGAGTCTTTCGCCTTCAGTGAATCCCTCAACACTCTCCGCCCCAAAACCTCCAAAGGGTGCTTTTTCATCATCCTATCCATCTGCCTCGAAAGTAAAAGTAATTGATCAGGCAGGGCCAAGCGTTTACCTGGCATGGACCTCCAGTGATCTGAAAGAGCAACGAGAAGAGATGGCCATTACACTGAAAAAAGCAGGATTTAATGTTCTGCCGTCCACCGATTGTCCGGCCGATGATGAATCTTTTAAAGAAAAAGTTAGAGAGAATATGATGCGCTGTTCGTGCTCCCTCCATATAATGGGCGGTGAATTCGGGAGACGATTCGAATTTGAGAGTGAGATGTCATTTCCACAATTTCAGTTTCTGGAAGCAAAAAAAACAATTGAATCGGATGAAAACGACTTTAATTGTTTTGTTTGGATGCTGCCTGATGCGGCCAATAATATCAAGCCCGATCAGCGGAACTTCATCAACTTTATCCGCAACAACATCACTCAAAATATGATGTTCTCAAACAGCATGGGCCCGATGCAGCTTGTCGATGATATGCGTGTGGTGATGAAGAAAGAAGATGAGGAGGTGTATGACTCAAAAGACACGGAGATCTTCTTCATCTACAATCAGCAGGATGAGGCTGAAGCGAAGATTATTACAGACCATCTGAGTATGGAATATCCCGTTGAGATTATGAACATTCTGCCTGATGGCGAGGATAAGTATCGGGAGATCAGCACACAGCAAATACCCAAAAGTAAGCTTGCTGTTGTCTACTTTAAGTATGCTGCCGACTGGGCGCTTCCGTTTACCAAACAGGTATGGAAAACGGTAGGCGGAGCCTCCTCACCCACACCCCTTTTCCTGATTGGAGAGGATGATCCAAGCAGCAACAGGGCGCGAAATTTCAAAGCCCCCAAAGTAGTCTCATCCATCGTGCCTAAAGAAGAGGTTCCGAGTGAGGTAAAGAAAGTCTATATAACTATTAGTGAAATGAGTTAGGCCCCGCCTTATGTTTGATGATTTTCAGATTTGCCCTTATACCGGACTGCGCTCTTTCACAGAGGAAGAGTCGATCTATTTTAAAGGTCGCGAAGAGAATATTGAACAGGCGATAGAGCAGCTACAGCGCAACAAGTTCTTGATGCTAACGGGTGCATCCGGTGACGGTAAATCCTCATTGGTCTACGCGGGCATCATCCCAAATGCACGCGCAGGGTTTCTGCGGTCAAAATATACGAACTGGGTTGTTGCCGATTTCCGCCCCGAACGAAACCCCTTTAAAAATCTCTGTAAAAGCCTGGCAGAGCAGCTTGAGATTGGAAATACAGATACGGTTGAATCTGAGCTAAAACACGGTTTTTCTGCCCTTATCGATCTGTACAAAAACTCTCCCCGCCATCTGGATACAGATTCTGCTGAATGGAAAGAAGCCGATGATGCCGGTAAAGCCGTTCTTAAACGAAAATCGGCCAATCTGATGATTCTGGTTGACCAGTTTGAAGAATTTTTTACCAATCCGGAGAACTATCAGAATGGCGCACCCTCCAGGGAATCGAACCTGGTGCTCAATGTTCTTCTCGAGACTTCAAGAATTGCCCTTGAGGAAGATCTTCCCATCTACGTTGTTTTTACAATGCGGTCGGACTTCATCGGGCAGTGCTCTGCGTTCAGGGGGTTGCCGGAATATATTGGCTTTTCTCAGTTTTTCGTCCCCCGGCTGAACCGCACGCAGCTCCAGCAGGTGGTCGAAGAACCGGCAGTGCTGAGTGGCAATCAAATTTCCCGCAGGTTAACGGAACGACTTATTTATGATCTCACTGAAGGCGTGGATCAGCTCCCAATTTTACAGCACGCCCTGAATCAAATCTGGCATGCCGCTGATCAGGGTAAAGAGGAGATGGACCTGCTTCATTATGCGATGGTGGGCGGTATGTCGGCCGACGAACTTCCCCGGGAGCAAAAGGAGAAATTTCTAGACTGGTTTAATGGCCTTCCTGATGAAATCAGGGACTGCTACCACGAACCGGGTCTGCAAAATGTACTTGATACGCATACTAACAAGCTCTACCTGGAGGCTACGGAATATTATGAGCGTGAAACCGGCAAAGCCATCCCGATTGAAGATGTTCGTGCCGTAATTAAAACAGCCTTCACCTGCTTAACAAAAATTGACCAAAGCCGTGCTGTTCGGAACCGCATGACACTGCAGGAAATTACGGACATCCTGAATCGTCCGGGATTGGATACTGAGGCAGTGGGTGCCGTACTCAACATTTTCAGGGAACCGGGCAACACCTTTATCCGTCCATTTATTGACCCGGAAAGTGACGACAAGAAACTTGAATCCGGGGATGTGCTGGACATTACACATGAGAGCCTGATCCGGAATTGGCACTACCTGGAAGAGTGGGCTCTCGAGGAATATGAGAACTACACGGTATTCCTTGATTTTGAAAAGCAGCTGAACCGGTGGGTGAACAGTGACAAATCGAGCGGTTATCTGCTCTCCATTGGCCCTCTTGTCTTTTTTGAAAACTGGTATGAGCGGGTAGAGCCCAACAAATACTGGATTTCTAGATACCTGCCCGATGAGCTGGAACGTGAAAAAAAGCTAGAAAAAGCGAGACAGACGCTTTCAAACGCCCGGGAATTCCTACAGCGGAGCGCCAGAAGGCATGCTGTGACCCGTACATTCATGAAGTACGGTGCCAAAAAAATCGGTGCTGTTGTTTCTGTGATCCTTCTGATTGGACTCGGAGCGTACGGTGCGTGGAGTGCCTATCAGAAGCAAAACAGCTCCGTCCTTGAATTCATCAAGGAAGACACCATTGCACTGGCAAATCGATCCAATCTATCACTTCAGGCCACCGTTCCGTCGATTGTGGAAATGATCGTCATGGGTGCCGTTACCATCCCGGAGACCCTGGAGGGAATTCGTGATAAAGACCAAAAAATCAAGGTTGCAAACGGTATTGCATCCAACCTCATACTTCAGGGCAGAAACCAACCAGAAGAACTAATTTTTGAAGCTCTCGAAACGGCAGATAATTTGTTGGCCGACTACACGCCCGATGGCCAGAGTGCAGAAGAACTTACCCGAACCCTTCAGCTGTTGTACGATTTTACCATTTCAGCCGAAATGAACCATTACTACATGCAGAGCGAACGGTCCGACGCCTTGGTACGGTCCAATTCGGAACGCTCTGCTGCCTGGGCGCTTCATATATTGTCGGAACAGCCGGAGGACTTTTCGGATATTCAGCAACTACACCTGGCCATTGAAAACGGCCTCAATAACCGGATTTTTACCCAGGATCAGGTCAGTGAGATGCTATCTTTACTCTCACCGTTTGAACCGGGTGAACGAAGCCAATGGGTGATGGATAGCTATCCGCGCGACCGGGTCCTGATTCGCGGAGCACAGCCTATCTATGGAAACCGTCACAATGGTCTCTATCAGCTTATGGCCTATCTCTATGCGGCAGCAGATGAACCGCGGCTCGTCATTCAAAGCGTTGATTCCATTCTGGTAAATCAGAGTACATTTTTTGAAAACGACTACAATGCGCACAGTGAAAATGCGACACATATAGCCACTGTTTTCTATACATACGATCATCCGGATGCGCTAAATACATTCGTAGATGAGTATTCTGCTCGTGCAAACTGGTCTTCCGCCGATTTTTACAATCAACTGGTTTCCAGAGCGTATTTAGATCTTTATCTGGCTGATCACTTTAATTATTATGTCGGATCGCAAAGGTATTATGGCAATCCGTATCTGAAATTTTCGTCGGACGAGATGCTCACCTTCTTTTTCACCCAAATGAGAGAAGAACTGCTTCAGGTAAACAATCCGGATGTGCTACACTACGGTATGGCCCTATCGTATAAAAACGAGGGGATTCTGAAAGCATTTCGAAATGAAGTAAGGATGAATACAGAAGCAAATTCAACCCTGGCTTCCTTATTTGAAGAAGCGGTTGCCCATTACCGACGAGTATCAGATGGCTATCTGAATCAGTCGATTACCATACCGCTAACGTCCGGTCTAGACCTGGCTACGTTTGCTCGAAAACATCTTTTTCTTTATCCCGATCTGCGGATGCCTTTTTACTTCGGTGAACCCAGGGCCAGAACGTTCTCTTATAATACAGCTGTATTTCCACTGTACCTGATCGAATCAGGCATTTTTGAAGAGATGTACTCTGAACGTGAAACGCACCGATATTTTGAAACCTGGATGCAGGATTATCATGCGTCCATGACCTCACGTGACTGGCTTTTCAGGGAACCCATTGCCGTTGCTACAATGGAAACTCTGGCCGATCACCTGGAGCGACTGAACGCAAGTGAATCTGCAGACCTGAACCTGTTGTACCTTCATCTGGCAGACGGCGAATTCAACCGTGGAAATTCAGAAATGGGCATTTCCCACCTTCGGATGATCGAAACAGACCGTCTGCTCAACTCTTTTCAGTATTCGCTTCCATTCTTCATCAACACCTTCTCGCTGGAGATGGTAGCTCATGCCGTAGCTCATGCCACCCTGCACGGGGAGACAAAGCTTGCCTACAGCCTTGTTGATGTTTTTCAACAGCAAGTGAACCGCTCCTCGCTTTATGGCTATGCCAGCCATCGGCTATCGCTTCAGTACCGTGCAGAAGAAGCTGCGACACAGCTGATTGATTCTGCCAGAACGGAAATGCTTCGCCTGGATAACCCGTCTGTTTTTCAGCCCAACAGGCTGATCCTTGCAGCGGCCCTGATGTACCGGGATCCTGAAAATAACCGGGATGAAGCCTATCAAGTCATTAAGAATTCGTTTAATAAGTTTAATGCCATGTTTAATTTCGCTGAGTCACACGGCTTCGATGAGGAATTTTACGAAGGAGTCAGTCATATTCCCGACTTGGTATCCAGTACGGATAGACTTGGTTTTTACTACGCAATCCTGCATGGTTACAATATAGGCAGGGAAATAGAACCGGAATGGGAAACCTATTACAACAATCAGTTTGTCTTCATCCGAAGGTTCTTGCCTTACATAGCGGAGGGTTCATAGATGTTTGATATGCAAGCCATATGTCCGTACACAGGCCTTCGGTCGTTTACCGAAGAGGAGAGCCTTTATTTTAAAGGAAGGGATCAGCAGATCGACCAGATCACCTCTTTGTTGGAAAAGAATAAATTTTTGATGCTCACAGGCGCATCCGGCGAAGGTAAATCCTCGCTGATTTATGCCGGATTGATACCCAATGCACGGGCCGGCTTCTTCAAGGCGCAGTACAGTAATTGGGTGGTTGCCGACTTCCGTCCGGAGCGCAGTCCCGTTAAAAATATGGCGGAAGCCATTTCCGATAAGTTTGTCATCAACCCCGCAACGGCTGAAACTGAACTGCGGCGAGGTTACTCTTCCCTGATCGACTTGTATACCAGCTCTAAATTCTATGTCGATAAAAACAGTGAAGAGTGGGAGCAGGCATCCGAAGAGGAAAAGGTGAACATGCAGAGATCTTCTGCCAATCTGCTCATCATTGCCGATCAGTTTGAGGAGTTCTTCACGAATCCTGAAAACTACTATAATGAAGTCCCATCACAAGACTCCCAGGTAGTCGTAAATCTGCTGCTCGAAACAGCCAAAATTGCTTTGGAAAAGAATATTCCGGTATATGTGGTCTGCACCATGCGGTCCGACTACATTGGCCAATGTTCTGCATTCCGGGGCCTGCCCGACTATATCGGATTTTCCCAGTTCTTTGTTCCCCGCCTGAAGCGCAAAGACCTCAAACAGGTGATTCTGGAGCCTGCTGATTTAAGCGGGAACCGGATTTCACAGCGATTGGTGGAGCGCCTGCTGTATGATCTTTCCGAGGGCGTTGATCAGCTCCCTATTCTCCAGCATGCCCTGAAGCAGATCTGGCGGGCTGCAGATGAAGGAAGCGAGGAGATGGACCTCATCCATTACGCCAAGGTTGGTGGGATGCCGGCCAATGAGCTGCCAGAAGAGGATCAGCAGACGTTTCTGTCGTGGTACAAAGAGCTGCCTGAGTTTCAGCGCAGTTACTATAAAGAAACAGGGCTGAACAGGGTTATTGAAATTCATGCAGACCTGCTTTATGAAAATGCCTGGGCCTATTATTCGGAAAAATTTCCGGATCAACCCATTTCAAAAAACAAAGCTGAACTGATCATTTCGACGGCATTCAGCTGTCTGACCAAGATTGACAACAGCCGGGCCGTTCGTAACCGGATGAGCCTGCAGGAGATTACTGACATTATCGATTCTCCCGGCATCACTACCGGAATCGCAGGCAACGTTCTTAAGTCATTCAGGGAAGAGGGCAACTCTTTTGTAAGACCGTTTTGTACGGATGATCCCGATTCCTGTGAACTCTCAGGCGATGCCGTGCTCGACATCACTCACGAGAGCCTGATCCGGAACTGGACAAGGCTGCGCGATTGGGCAAACCGTGAATACGAATTCTACTCTATCTACCAGGATTTCAGGAAACAACTCGATCGCTGGAAGAACAGTGGGAAAAGCAGCAATTTTCTGTTGCCCATTGGTCCGCTCACCTTTTTTGAGAACTGGTACGCCAATTGCAGGCCCAATCCAAGCTGGATACGCCGCTACTCGGAAATTGATGGTGATAAGCATGCCGAACTTGAGAGTGCGAAACATCAGCTTGAGGATATCCGTGAGTTTCTGAAACAGAGCGCCCGCAAAGTGGCTATTCCGCGCGCGTTCATGAAGTACGGTGCAAAACGGATAGCTACCGGATTTGCCATTACCGTGATGGCTCTGCTATCCATTTTTTACTGGGTAGATGCGGAACAGAAACAGAATGAATCCGTTGTTGAAACTGTACAGGAACGTTCAGCCACGCTTCTGCAGAGCAATGAAGTGAATTCTGAAATAAAAGCCAATAATTTACTGATCCGTGAGCGATATGAATCCGGAACTCTAGCGGCCAGCTTTTCAGAGTTCAATCCCAGGACTGCACTGACGCTATCCGTCGATGTCTACAGGCAGCTCCTGATGTTCAACAAGTATGACAAGAGTGATCTGAAAAGGGAGCTCATTCAGCAAACACAGGAACGCATGGACGAAATGATGGCAACCGGATCAGACCTTCCGTTTCTTCTGAATGAACTGAACCAGTTCACCACCATGCTGGCCTACGACAACTATTACAATCCGGATCTGCAGAATGAAGAAATTTTGCAAAAGTATGTGGATGAAGGATACAACCTGGCGGTTTCCTTTTACAGCGACGTAACCCTCTTTAGTGCCACCATCCCGATTGAACTAAATTATGCCATTCAGCAGTGGCTTACGTTTGGCGCCGTTACACCGGAAAAAACCACGGACATTCTTAACCTGATTTCTCCTTTCGAAAACCCGGATGCTGATGCCATGTTCCGTGTCTATTATCCACGCGGCAGCTATGAAGTTAACGGCCGGGTGTCTAACAATTTCAACGGCGGCTATCACACGCTGGCTTCACTTTATGCGGCTGAAGGCGACTCAGATCATGTGATCGAAAGTTTTGAACAGATCAGAAGTTCCGGGCAGGATGACTATTTCATCGGTAGCCTCTTTAACAACTATAACCATATTCTGGCTATTCTCTACCAGTTTGGACATGACCGGCAGGCGGCATCCATGGTTACATGGCTGGGCGAGAATTACGAATCGAATGTTCCGCTTACCATCTACCGCAACTCTGTGATCCGCGCCGGATATATGAGTGCATTCTATCGCGTGAACATTCAGAAAGATATCTTCCGTGCATTTGGCGGTTATTTCTTTCCAAATCTGACTCTGGCCGACCGATCCCTGTTTGATTCCCTTGCCGACAGGTATGAATCCATGATTCAGGCTATTCCTGACGAAAACGAACGAAACTATACCTTGGCCATCAACAAGAAACGGCAGGCCATGTTTGACCATAAATACGCCTTCGACAGAGGGTTGACCCCGCGACAGGACGAATTGACCGCCATGTTGGATGAAGCTGTTGAGCATTTCCGGCGGGTTGATGAAACGTTCCTGGATGAGGAAATTCCAATTACCATTCCCTACTTCGGAGAGGGTGTGCGCAGTATACAGATCAAAAGACGTGACCTGTTCATCTATCCGGATTACATGGAGGGATGGTTCAGCAGAACCTACCACTCAGACCTGTTCTTCAATTATATTCATCAAAATGACCTGATGGAAGAGTTTTACAGAACCCCGGAAGAGCTTAACATGATTCATCTGTGGCTTGCCAAAGCGTTCGAGAAGAAACCGAACATGAACTATGTAAAATTCGATAACAACTACCCGCTATCTGACGATGTTCTGGCGCGCGTTCTATCTGCTATTGAAGTGCATCCGGCCGGACAATCATTCGACCTGAACCTCTTAAGCCTGATGATGGCCAACAGGGAGTTTGATAAGGGAAACATAGAAGAAGCTCTTATTCATTATGCCCGTTTTGATGAGGACAATTTTCAGGCTTCCAGGGACCGCTATGAGTATATCGAAACAACCTTTTTCATGAACCAGATGAAAGACGCAGCAGTAAACCTGGCAACGGCCGGATATAGGGATGAAGCGGTAGTGATGGCTGAGCGGTTTCAAGCAGAGCATGAAAAAGCCTATGCCTACATTTTTATGACAGAAAATGTATACCTGGAGTCTCAGTCACCGGATGCCTTTACATACCTGGACTCTGCGCTAACCAAAGCAAGCCGGGTCGACTTCTCACAGTTCGATTTCGGAGTGAACAGGCAAATCGATATCCGCCAGAACCTGATCCTGCTGCTGTCCAGGATCGGCGGGCGTGAACTGAATGAGATTTCTAATGATGTGCTTCGAGAAATCGTGGAGGATGTGAAGTTTTCCGGTATCATCAGCCGGGTTTTTGGTGTGGCTGAGGAAGGTAATTTTTACCGTGCTTATACGGCCATGCCTCCAACGCTGACCGAAAGTCAGGAGCTTTTTTTACAGTCCCTTATCATCTGGCAGGCATCCATCGAGCAGCAGACGGATGAAGAAGCGGTACGCTGGGAGCCCATGGATACCTTTTTTACGCATGACTTTAACTATGTATTCTACCTGCCCAACTAATTATGAACAGATATAATACGTTTTACTATCTACTGATTCTTCTGCTTATGACCGGCGCGTTTGCAGCTATGGCCCAGAACGGCTACGGCATCAAGCTTATGGGTGGTGTGGCAGCTGTATTTTGCTTGCTTTTTATCATTCAGGCTGTTGAATATATTCAGCAGGATAAAACAAAACCTTTCCCGCTGATTGAGTTTATCAGCCTTGCCGTGCTGTCGGGCATTATCTGCCTTCGCGTATTCTACATCCATTTCCCTTATGCCGAACTGCTGTATGGTCTGGCCGGGTTTAGTCTGTTTGCAGTATACGGAGTAAAACTGGTTACCATTTTCCCGCAGATCCGTAAAGAGAACAGCTTTCTATCGTGGATGGTGCTTTTCTTCTTTGGAAGCCTCAGTCTTTTTGTACTATCACTGACTATTACTCCCTTTTTCCCCTGGCTGGCTGAACCGGCCGGCATGGCTGCTTTTGCACTGATTTTGATCTTTACCGCTGCCTCTCTCGTAAAAAATGAGGTGCTCTACCAGGGAGAAAGTGTAAACGCACTGAAGATCGCCACACGAGCAGAACCCCGGGCTGTAATGCTCCTTTCCATTTTTATGTTGTTCAGTCTTTACATCGGCCTGAATAAGATAAATCTGATACCGGCCGTCTATTCAGACGAATTCCCACGGGCTTATTTCGAGCTTGTAAATCGTGCTGAAACCGGAGATGAAGAACCTGTTGACGGACAGTATAAGCACGACCGGTTTAAGGTGGAGTACGAAGCGTTTATTGAAAAACATGCGGATACGTTCCAGTATTAATCCGGGGAATAAATTCCCCTCTCGCGCCAGTCACCAGCCCCGTACGAAGCCTGCACCCTGAGGCCTGATACAACTCCCGGATTAAAATCTAGGGATTTGTTGGAAGGATTGTGCAAATGATGCAACAGGAGATCCCTCCACGCACTCTCTTTGTTCGTTTGGTCGACAGGGATGACAAGGCGCGGGGATAGGAGCGGCGGCGCACGGGAATCCCAAATTCATGAACAGATCTTACCATCGCCGCCATAGGTAAGACCCGGGTTTTGAGCGCTGAAGGCGCGCCAGTCACTAGCCTCGTGGGACGCGCGGGGCAAATGGGGAGAATTCCAGTTAAAGCATTGGTGGACAATGGGCGATGGACTATGGAAGAAGTCCATCCGAATAAAAAGTGTTGCACTGCTGCTGCTTGTTGTTGATGCCTGCACCCTGTAGCCTGAATCACTCCTTCAGCCGCTTCAGGCTCCATTCATTGTTTTGAGATCGCAGGTAGGTTTCGCTTTCCAGTACAAACGCATCAAAATGA